>CAYSHS010000120.1:0-6471 GCA_964430845.1 uncultured Pirellulales bacterium
CTTAAGACAATATTCAATTGTCATCTATGCGCAGGGACTCTGAGTATGGGCGATTTGGATATGGATGGCGAAATATCGGTTCTTGATATTGATTATATTCTGCATTGAAAGAATTTTTTAATAATCCGTACTATTATCCGTAATCTTTTTGTTTTTATGCGTGTTTTTTGAATTTGATGTTTGTAACTTAATTAATAAAGAATATCTTATGTTTATATTTTCAATGTGAGAACTTTTTAAATATCAGTCCGCCAAGTATGTCGGATAAATTCCAATCCGCGTAAATCCGTGTCAGAAAAACAGTGTGAATCTGTGTCTAAAAGCATTTTGTTTGCGGCTACGCCGCTCTGGGTTAATCCGTGTCTATCAGGGATGATTTTTAATTTTTGATATTGTGCTCAGACGTTTTGCCATAGCAGCGATGGCTTTCATTTCCTGAATATCCAGCGGCGGTTTTGAACTGTCTTGCTCCGGCTTATTGTTTTGTTCCATACGAGTGTTGGACGAGCTGGAACGCTCTGAAGGTTCGTTCTGTTTGCGGGTGCTTGTTGTGCCGTTCACCATTTCTTCAATAGCTGCACTTCGATTCTGATTGAAATTATCACACTCCCGGGAGACGGAAATTTCAGACAGCAATTTTTCAATACGTACTTTTACTTTTTCCCAATTCTTTTGTGCAGCTCTGTCAGAATCGAATTGTTTGAGATTGTGATACAAAAGAACGCTTCGCTTGGCAGTTTTTTTTCTTTTCAAGAAGTTTATGGCCATTTTTTTCCCTTCCATATGCTGGGATCTTTACAAATCCGTTTATTTATAACCAGGTTTAAACTCTCAAAGAGCAAATCGAGCGTGGAAAGTTCAATTCATCCTTCGTAATCACACTGTGAAGAATGTATATGAAAAGGAATGGAACCTTTCCACCACTCCTCCAAAAACATAGCAATAATATATTAATGCAAATACAATAAGTCAAATAAAAAAAATAGGAAATGCAACAATTTAATCCTTTTTATATAGCAATCCTGCCTTTAAGCAGAAAAATAACAGCTTTATTGCCCAAAAAAAAATCATAAACTGTGAATATACCTCTTATTTTGTTCGATAATACGTGTGTAACCGCTAAAAGCGGCTTTCTTATTAATCGATTGGAGATTGTATAATGCAAATCAGGTATGTTGTTTCTACGATGGTTTTTTGGGGACGGGAAAATTCACTTTCCTTTGAGCAGGAATGTGAATTTTTGCAATCTCTGGGTTTTGGAATCGAATTATGGCCAAATATCAGGGGTAATCATGAATGCCGCTATCAAAGACGAAACTGGACCAGGCTCGCTGCCGCTACTGAAGGTATGCTGGTTACAATGCGATCGAGAAACGACAATCCGACTTTAGAGCAGTGGATTGAGCAGATAGAATGCGCCAAGCTGCTTCAAGCTCATATTGTTACCGACTTAAACAGCCTTGGAATTCCTGAAACACATGAGCTTAACGGCTGTGATTTCGCAGATCAAGTCATACAGTCAGCTCAACAAAATAATGTAAAATTATGTATTGAAACAGGCCGATTACCATTAATTAAGCAGGTTGGCAGGAGGTTTAAGACACTTTGGTATTGTCTTGACACAGGTTTTGCCAATGTTGACAGCGAATATTCATTTTATCAATACGTTGATGAGCTTGCCCCGAGAGTTGCACATTTGCATCTTACTGATAATTACGGTCAAACAGACGACCATGCTCCGCCCGGATTAAACGGGGGTATGCCTATAGAAAACTGGGATTATTTGCTAAAAAATCTTCGAAAATACGGAAATGATATAGTTGGATCGCTGGAAATGTCGCCAAGTATGCCTGGAGTAATGATTCGACAGGCAAGTGATTTCATGTTTGATGTGCTAAAATGGCCTAATAAACCTCAAAAAACTGCATGGCTGAGTAAATTATTGCCATAAAACTATTTTATTTACTACAATCAGCTTTTATTTACACAAACCCAAAAGCATCGATACCCTTTTTCTCATGTAAAAAATCCTGAAAAAAGATTTAATTTTTTCTTTGACTATATTGACCATTGTCCTATAATTATAGTGAAGTTAGAGCTATGTAGATAATTTGAGTAAATATATTCAAATTACTATTGACAATATAGATAAAATATTATATACTTAACATTGAATTTTATTTCACCAAAAATTATTGGGAGGTACAAGGTGATGAAAAAGTTAATCTATGTATTAACGATATCGGTTTTATGCGTAAGCGGCTGTTTATCAGAAAAAAGCTCCTACCAGGCCAACTATAATTTTGGCGGTATTGATAAAATAGCTATCGTAGCCGTTGACGGCGAGGTGCAAAACAGTAACGCGAAGAACCAAATCGCGAACTTATTTGTAATGGAGCTTCTTAATAAAGGCTATGCACCGATACCACTGGCGCAAGTTATAGCGAAAGTGCAGGCTTTGGTTGATTCAGGGGATATCTCTGAACCACCTCAAGAAGATGCACATGTCCAGGTCGGACAAATCCTTAAAGTTCCTGCTGTTCTCGTAATTAATGTCCCATATTTCGACCAGGAAATCTCTATAACTGCACAACTGATTAATACAGATGACGGCAGTGTTCTTTGGATGAATCAGGATTACGGACAGATCGGGTATAAAAGCTCCGAAGCATTTCGCAATAGTGGAAATGGCAAAAATAAGGATGATTATCTAATGGATCCGTTACTAATGTTCCAGGGACCACCTGAAGAACCTCAAAACCAGCAAATGTCGATAAGACCAGGTGACAGGTCACTCAAAATAGACGAACTGCAAAAAATCGAAACTATTGTATCTAAAATTTGCAGCACTTTACCTTCTGCTGTAACAAAAAGAGCTGAACATACAGGGTCTTCACCTGTAATAAGAACAAAACCAAAAACAACAGGCGACTGGTAAAAAAAATAAACTAAAACTAAAAACTAAGTCAAGTTGTTAGGGCCTGGAGTTGACAAAACTCCCGGCCTTTTTTTATAGCCAAACCTTTCCTCAAGCCGATTAACTATTAATAAATATATTTAAAATCCTTTGAAATATTTCAGAATATATGGAAAAATAAGTGATATGGCATATGCTATGAAAAAAATTTGTTACAGCCGTATCCTAATTATATTTCTGGCGGCGTTATTTCTTATTACAGGCTGCAACGCACCTAAAAACGCACTTAATAAATTCGATGCTTCTTTCGAGAGCGAGGCTTTAGGCTCATCAGGTTTTTCCAAAGCTATTAAGCTTGCTCAGTCCAAAATAAGTAAAAGTGAGAATCCGAAGAAAGAAGACCTGCTCTGGTCGATGCAGCTCGGCGCCCTTGAGAGGCTGGATAAAAACTACAGTCAAAGCAACGAGTACTTTGATAAATCCGAAGATATGCTGAAGTATTTCGATTACCAGAATAAAACGGTCGATTCCGCCGCTGCGGTTGCTACAAATGAAAATATCGTTCCTTATGTAGGCGAAGAATACGACGGAATTATGGTAAATACATACAAAGCCCTGAATTTTATGGCTCTCGGGAATGAAGATGATGCGAGAGTTGAATTTAACAGGGCTTTGGAAAGACAGCGGCGTGCGGCGGAAATTTTCGCAGAGGAAATAAAAAAGCTCAATAGAGAAATCGAAAAGGAAGATGCCAAAGACAATTCGACAGTCAAAGAGAACGTCGATAATCCCGAAATCCAGAAACTGATACAGGAAAGGTACTCGACCTTGTTCGATTTCAAGGCCTATCCCGATTTCGTTAATCCATTCACGACCTATATCGCGGGGATTTTCTTCGACCTTATCGGTGATTACACAAAAGCTACCACGCTTCTGAAAGAATCTTATGGAATGGTCAGTGATAATGATTATATCGGGCAGGATTTTGCCCTTACAGAGCAGGTTCTCGACGGTAAAAAAGAGTTCAAAAATATGGTCTGGGTGATATTCGAGAACGGGATGGGACCTGTTAAGGAAGAATTCAGAATAGACATACCCCTTTTTATTGAAAAGAAAAGAGACGGAAAAGGAGATTTTAAATATTTTGGGATAGCCCTGCCCAAACTTGTATTCAGGGAAGAGGCCTACTCTTATTTGACTGTCGAATCGGAAGGAAAAAGTTATAAAACCGAGCAGGTTGCCAATATGGACAGGGTAATTCAAACCGAGTTCAAGAAGGATTTCAAAGGCATTTTGACAAGAGCAATTATTTCCGCTACATCCAAAGCTGTCGCTCAATATGCTCTTTCCAAAAATGGAGATGGAGGAACGCAGGTTGCATCTCTGCTTGTAGCGGCTTATTCTTTCGCAACAACAGCCGCTGATGTAAGAATCTGGACAACTTTGCCAAAGGATTTTCAGGTTGCAAGGCTCGATATTCCCGAAAACAGGCGTATAACAATCTCACCTCCGGGCGGACAATCCTTCCAAATTGAAATTCCCCCTTGCAATAATTCTTTAGTATATGTTAAAATACCCTTCCGGCAGGCGAAGCCGGTTTATGATATAATTAGTTATTAAGTTGTGAGAAATAAATTTTAATGGAGAATTGATATGAAAAAGTTAGGATTGATGCTAATTGCAATCATGCTTCTTGTCCTGGGCTGCAATAATAAACAGCAGGACTCAAGAATCAGATTACAGGAAGGAGTAGCAAGTGACACTCTCGCCAGCAACATCGTTACGAAACCTGTTCTTCATGCCTTCAGTGCCCTGATAGGCGAAAGAATTGAAGTTACTAATGCTGTTATGAGAAGAAACGCAGGCGGATTTATGGAGCTTCAAATCGAAGGTCACAATGACTCGTACAATACAGTGCGTTTTCAGTACAAGATAGAATGGGTTGATGCTGATGGTGTTGTGTTAGATACGAAAGCAAGTGTGTGGAAGCCTATGTCAGCGGTTGGAAAATCAGATTTCCATATTACAGATGCCGCAACAAGGACCCAGGCTGTAGATTTTAGAATGAATACGAGAAATCAGGAGTAAAACATGAATACAAAATTATTTTCAATTATGACGTTGGCTGGAATATTGATAGTAGGTTGTGAGCCAAAAACAACGAACGTAGATGTCATTAATGACCAGGGAGGCGCTGTAATGGGCCTGGACTATAGAGATTTCGGGCAGGCAGCAAGTGATATGATTCAGTCGATGCTCAGCTCCGGCGCACTCAAAAAGCCAGGTGGCGGCAGATATGTAGTAGAAAAAGGCCAAATCAAAAACGATACTATGCAGAGAATCGATACCGACCAGTTGATGGCAAAAATAGAAACAGAAATACTGAACAGCGGCCAGGCTGTTATGACTGCAGCAGTGGGACCAGGCTCTGATCAGGCGCTCCATGAAGCAAGACAGCTTCGTGATTCCGACGAGTTCGATACAAGCACTACTGCAGAAAAGCATACTCTCATTGCGCCGGATTTGACTATTTCAGGCAAAATCCTTCAAAGAACTGTCACTGTCAACAGGAGTACAGAGAGGGCAGAATATTATTTTCAGCTAAAATTGAGTGATGTTAAAACAGGTCTGACGCTGTGGTCGGATGAAAAACCAATAGTAAAACAAGGCAGCAGCAAGTCTGTGCCCTGGTAAAAAAAGAATTAACAATCAGTTAAGGGGGTTTGAATATGAAGAAGTTAGTATTCATATTGACTCTATGCTTGGTATTTGTGGCTGTTACGTCTGCATCTGAGAACAATTCACAGGCGAAAACAGGAGTTACTTTAAAAACCAATACTGTTGATTCGGTAGTCCGCGAAGTTACCGGTCAGGGACGCAATAGAGACGAAGCGATAAAGAACGCATTGTACAGAGCAGTTGAGCAGGCAAGAGGTGTTAAAGTCGGTTCAGCAAATTACGAATTAGGCTACAGGGGAACAACCGCTGATTTCGGTACAATTCAGCCCGGACAGAGAAGTGTTGCTATCGATTCGATGAATTTTTCAACAAAGGGAACTGTTTATACTACCGAAATCGAGGGAATCATCAAAGGCTTTGAGGTTCTCGAAGAGAACCAGGTCAACGAGCAGACTTATGAAGTGAAGCTAAAAGTCAACGTATTCGACTACGCCGCACGAGGTCTGACGCCAAGAGTCAAGGTCGCTCTCATGCCTGTCAAGACGAATCAAAAGACTTACCACTTTCTTGACCAGACAATTTCGGGAGACGCCCTTTCGAGCGTTTTTACTCAAAGGCTTATGATGGGATTGACCCAGACAAATAAATTCGCTGTTCTCGACAGGGAAAGTATCAGCGATTTTGTCGATGAGAAGGAAATGCTTCTTGCATTCGATGCGCCTTTGAGCCAGCAGGCAAAACTTGCTGAAACTCTCGGTGCAGATTATCTTCTCGTGGGTAATATAACCCAGGCTCTTATCGAGAAAGTAGAAACCAGACTGGAAGTAGCCAATTTTACATCGATTCAATACCAGGCGAGAATCAATTTCAATTAT
>CAYSHS010000120.1:6481-8871 GCA_964430845.1 uncultured Pirellulales bacterium
GTCTTATTGACAGCTCCACGAAGCAGGTCGTCCTTGCAATGGATGAGCAGAAATATCTCAAAAATGACGAGGTCAGGAAACTTTCTGATGAAGAGAACACTGCCTTGTGGAATTCAAACCAGATTCGAGATGCCTTTCTCTCTATCGCCGCCAATGAAGTAATCGCGAAGATAATTGACCAGGTCTATCCGGTAAAAATCGCCTCGATACAAGAGGATGGCACAGTCGTTATTAACCAGGGCGGCGAGAGAATAAAACATGGCATGATTCTCGATGTTTTCACAAATGGAAAGGAAATTATCGATTCTGATACCGGACAATCACTCGGTACAACTGAAAATCATGTTGCAGCAATTGAAGTGCAAAGGGTAGCCAATAACCTCTCCTACGCAAAACTCGTCGAGGGAACGGCAGACAAAATTTCCGAAGGTCTTATTTGCAGGGTCAGGGCAGTCGAGAAACCTGAAATCACAAGGCCAAAATCGAATATCACAAGAACCGAATCGGGAGGCGTAGTTCTGCCTTTCGATAGATAATTCCGTAGTATGGGCCCGTGCTACGTGGCTTTTGGTTTTGCTCGCATAAAATGTACTATTATAACGAGTGCTGCAAATACTCCTATAACAGCGATTCCGTACCAGCCTGAGCCAAATCTTATTTTTGTTTGTGACCAAAGACTCCAGACGGCACCAAATGTGGCAGCACTTGCAGCCAAAGCCATTAAAATATTCCAAATGAACTTTTTGAATCCGACAGGAGCATTTTCGCCAAGGTAACTTTTCTGATTCATCAGCAAAAAGAACGCAAAGTACGCTATTGGCAATAGTGTCATTCCAAATAAAGACGCAGGGATAGCTAAATAAAATGCCGCATCTTTCCATAAAAATGGGAGAATCGCGCCAACAGAAACCATTAGACTCCCTGCCCTTTGCGGCCAACCATATGGAGGCTTGTTAAGAAGTTCAGAAAAACACAAGCCATTGATTGTCATAAGAATTATTGCAGTGCTGATTGCCATTCCAAGAACACCGAAACCAAAGATATATTGAGCAATAACGTCACCGGTTAAAGGCTCCAGGGTATCGGCGAGATTGAAAGAATCACGTTTAACAAGCATAGCAGCCATTCTTTTATCAGCCCAGGGTAAAACTTCAGTTTGCTGCCTAATCTGCTCGCTGGTAAGCTTGTCAAATTCTTCTACACCGATTTGATATTTAAGTCTGTCTTTTAGAAGTCCTTTATAAGAATTAATAAGATTCGGGGCTGGAGTTGCAGTTATTTGTCCATCCGGTGTATCTGGTACGAATCCTGCTGCCGGCTGAGCATGGAACTGGCTGCTTGAAGCGATGACAACGCAGCTTGTGGCAAGCACAAACGGAATAAATAATCCTGTTGACAAATCGAAAATTGCCAGTCCTCTGAAATATTTGTCCCAGCCTTTTCGAAGCATCGAATAAGGCAACAGGAAGGTCATATTTATTCCGACTGCCGTAGCTGCCGCGCTTATCATTACATCTCTTTGCTGGTTAACAATTAGATTTTTCCAAAATGGCTGGAAACGTTCGCTTACCAGTTGTATATGAGGCATGATTTTTATGCTTGGTTTGACAAAAAGACTGAAGTCCGGCACAAGGCCGCTCAAAATTTCACCCCAAAGGATTTTACCTTCCATGCCAAGCTTTATTACTACTCCAATAAAACACAGCACTATCATAGTAACCACACCTTTTATGATATACTCAAATATTTTGACGCCTTTTCCACCTGAATCATAAAATGTAGCTACTATAATACATAAAGCAAGAAAAACGCCAACGACAATTACCTTGGCAGTAAAAGGATCCTTAACAATACTATTCTGTCCGCCGCCTACTATACCGGGAAGAATATTTTGTTGAATTGCGGCTGCTCCAAGTGCAAACTGAGGCATAGACCATACGATGTTTGCCATCATCGAGGCGATAAGCCATCCCCATCCGAGAACAGGAGATACATGTTCGTTAATTCCACGAAATGGCCGCTGACCTGTAGATAGTGTTACATAAGAGATGGCACTTAACATAATAATGCCTAAAATCATTGCAACAGGCTGAAGCCACAGAAAACTGAAACCGACCAACACACCGAGATAAAGGCTTGAAGAAAGTGAGCCGCCGCCCAGAGTTATACCGCTTTGCAGCCAGCCGGGACCTGATAACTTGATATATGCCTTTAGAACCGATAAGCCGCCCTTCTTTTTTGAGTCCAATAACAATCGGCGCTCTTCTTCAATACGGCGATTCATATTAACAGCTTGCTGATCGTTCACGAAGGTCTGCTTTTCCCGGTTTTTATAGTAAGGTGTCATAATAATCTTTCCCGTTTATTGCCATCCCTGAGTTCAGGCAAAA
>CAYSHS010000121.1:0-8860 GCA_964430845.1 uncultured Pirellulales bacterium
TGCATCTTGATGTCGGCAATAGAAAGTAATTTGTTTATATGCTCTGAATCAAATGTAAACCTGTCCTGATGAATTTCTTTTGCTCTTGAAATTGCATCAATGTTCGGAATATCTTTCAATATATCATTTTTTCTGGCCCAATGAAACATCGCCTTCAAGATACTGAGATGCAGATTCAATCTGCAAACAGAACTGTAGTGTTTTTGAAGGCTTCTTTTATAGTTCTGTAAGTTCAAAGTTGTTATGCTTTTAATTCGGCAATTCTCACCCAAAAAATCCTTCAATTTTTTCAGACTTCCTATCTGATCATTATGGTGACGTGCAGTAAGATTGTCTGCTTGTAATTTTGTATGCTGATACTTCAGATACATATCGCAAATTTCTTTCAAGGTCATGTTTCCATTTGCGGTTTTTTGTTGGGTGCTATTATACCCATGAAGAAATATTGCCTGATCGAGATAGCTTTCAAGGGCCTGTTTTCTATCAGTACCAAAATAATAAATATGCCCCAGATTTTTTTACAGTATTGTCCCGATGGATGAAATGTAAGCGGAAATTTGTCTGAACGTGTTTTTCTGTTAATAGTTTTCATGGTTTTACCTCCTCAGAAAATGATTAAATATTGATACGATATTTGTGATTTAGTTGTACAAACAGTTGTACTTTTCTCATAAGAAAATCCGATCCTGTATTCATAACATATTACAAGTCATCATCTTATGAGTATTATAAGAAATTAGAGGAGATAGGTCATTTGAACCTATCACCAAAAATCTGTGTTTTTTGGCTAAAATCAAGGGTAGATAATTAGGTTCAAGCGACCTTTTTATGACTTCCCATCGAATGAACAAGCAAGGCAAAATCGCGAAACAGGATAAAAGATGTCATGACAAAGCTGCTCAAGAAAATCATCGTTGCGGGTTTAAAAACAGGAGTATTGAAAAAGTACCATTTGGGATGTGGCAGAAAGAAAAATCTTTCTCTGGTCAGATGCCTTTTGGGATAAAATTATGGATCAACCCAACCCTTATAGTGCGCAACAGAGTGCGCAACAAGTTAGCTCGTTTGAGCTACTATTACGCTTCGGTTGTACTTCGGTCAGCATCATAAGTCTTTTATTGACAGTTATTAATTCTTTTGTTACAAATACTTACAAAACCCCTTATAGGCCTCCGGAGCCAAAGGCTGTGAGTTCGACTCTCACCGGGGATATTTTATAATCCCTTAGCTGAATAATGTAAAAATACCAGCGGGTACCCTTTCACATCTCAAAATGATCAATACCGATACTCCCTGTAAGTTTATCAACTAGCGTATTTTTACATGCTTTCCGGCTAATTACCCTTCTGGCCGTTATCCTTAACTATAACTTTTTAGCTATCCTGTGGCGTAAAAAACGATGGTAAAAGAGATTATCACTTTCCAGACATATCATTCTTGACACTTCAAACAGAGTTCGGGTATAGTATCGACTATGTTAAATGTGTTATTTTGGAGTGAGTTTGGGCTTACAAACAATTAAAGCCACTATTTAAAGTAATGGAGTATTGAATGGATGCTGGGATTTTTAAGGCATATGACATAAGGGGTATTTATAACGAGCAGTTTAATGAGGAAGACGCCTGGAAAATAGGCTGTGCGACGGCGCAGTTTTTGCGTTCTCTCCTGCGCGGCTACGATCGCGGTCAGGCCAATATGCAATCACTCTGTGTAGGTCGTGATATGAGAACGCACAGCGAATCTTTGGCAAACGCACTTATCGAGGGAATGATATCCACCGGAGCTAACGTAGTGGATATAGGTATGATTGATACGCCGCAAATGTATTTCGCGATAAATCATCTTGGCACATGCGGCGGAGTCCAGGTTACCGCATCCCATAATCCCGCCAAGTATAACGGCTTCAAAATATCGGGGCTTCAAGCGAAGCCTGTCGGAACTGATACAGGTCTGAAGGATATCGAGCATATCGCGATGGCCCTGCTTCATACGAAGGGCAGGCTGAGCGGGTCGGTTTTGAAACGCGACCTGACCGAAGAGTATAAGAATCATGTGTTGAAGTTTCTCAATCCGAAAATAAAGGAGCTTAAAATTGCCATCGATGCTTCCAATGGGATGGCAGGCAAGATGGTTCCGGCAATTTTCAGTGATTTACCGATAGAAATCATCAATCTTAATTTCGAGCACGATGGTAAATTCAAACATGAGCCTAACCCGCTTGTGGAGAAGAATCTCTCACAGGTCAAAGCGGCAGTCAAGAAAAGCAAATGTAATTTCGGTGTTTGTTTCGATGGTGACGCAGACAGGCTGATGATGGTTGACGAAAAGGGCAAAACTATCGGCTGTGATTTGATGACCGCCTTAATGGTTCCGTATTTCCTCGAGAAAGAGCCTAAATCGGCAGTCGTATATGATTTGCGAAGCAGCAGAGTTGTTATGGAAGAAATCATCAAGCACGGCGGCACGCCGCGAAGAGAACGAGTCGGTCACGCCTATATGAAAAAAGCCCTTCGCGATTCACATGCAGTATTCGGAGGCGAAGTTTCAGGGCATTTTTATTATCGCGACAATTTTTATACCGATTCAGGCTTGATTACGTTAGTACACATGATGAATATTGTAAGTAGTAACGATAAGCCGGTAAGCGAGCTGATTAAACCTCTGCGTCGATATTTTGCCAGTGGCGAGCTGAATTTCGAAGTCGCAGACAAACAGGCTAAAATGGAAGAGCTTGCCAGGCGATACAGTGATGGCCAAATCGACTACTTAGACGGCGTTACAATCGGTTTCAAGGACTGGTGGTGCAATTGCAGACCCAGCAATACAGAGCCTCTTCTGCGTTTGAATGTCGAGGTGAAAACAAAAGAGCTGCTTGACGAAAAACTGCAGGAAATTTCAGGGCTGCTTGGCAAAGCTGTCTAAAAAGGCAAAATTATGGAAATAACTACAAAAACGTTTCAAACGAAAATCGGTTTGGTTGAAGCTGTTAAGACAAAATGGGAAGGTTTCAGTATTTTATTAGTTGCCGGCTCGAAAGGTTTTCTTGCTTGCCCTGCAATTGATATCGAAGCCTGTGAAAGGTACGGCGCCGCGGCGGCGTTAGTGGAAAGCACACCTGATAATCCCATTGGCACGCTGGAGCGTTTTCCAAATAGAAAAGTAACAAAAGCAAATGCCAAAGCTCAGGCTCTCGGTATAAAAACAGGCATGAGCGTCAGTGACGCCTTTGAACTTATTGCATAAAATGATTGGGCGGAAAACCACTTACCCGGGCTTTACTTTCTTGTACGCAGCATTGTCAGCTACAATATAAAATAAAATCGAAGGAACATATCTTGGCTACAGATAATCGGAATTTTATTAATGATATTTATAAAAATAAGCCGCTCAATGAGATTCCATGGAACAATGAATCTCCGCCGGAGCTATTAGTAAAATTGATTGAAAGTGGGAAAATTCCACCATGCAAAGCAGTTGATTTAGGCTGCGGAGCGGGAAATTACATTATATATCTTGCGAGCCTGGTATTTGATGCGACCGGTATCAATATGTCATCAGCGGCTATAGAAATTGCGAGAAAAAACGCTGAAAGCAGGAATATAAAATGCTATTTTCTTGCCGCTGACGTTGTAAATGAGCTTGATAAAGTCGAGCAAAAATGGGATTTCGCATACGATTGGAACGTGCTGCATCATATATTAGCGGCATATCAGACGAGTGTATTATATGCCGATAAATGAAATAATCGTATTAGTCATATTTGTTGCCGCAGTCTTCTCTATTTATATTGCAGAAGCTGTGCTGCTGGGTATTTTCGCCTATAACAGGCTGAGAAAAAGGTATCGCCGTATCCTTTTAACAAAACGGGCAATTCTGCTTCATCTGATTGCGATTTCCGGGATAGTTTGTTTTTGCTATGGCTATTATGTCGAACCTTATCGTATCGAAGTGAAGAAGATACCGATACAAACGAGCAAGCTCAGAGAAACGAGTTTTCGTATCGTGCAAATTTCCGATTTGCATTGTGACAAAAGACCAGAAAATGAAAAGACAATTGTGAAGATAGTAAATGATTTGAAACCTGATATAATTGTTTTTACAGGTGATGCAATCAACAGGCTTTCGAAACTGCCTTTATTCAAAGAGACAATGAAAAGCCTTAATGCGCCGCTGGGCAAATTTGCTGTTTACGGCAACTGGGAAACAAACCATTGGCCAAATCTGGATTATTATTCACAAACCGGATTCGAGCTGCTCGATGCACAGACAGTTCGATTGGAAAAGAATAGCGAGTCTATAACAATTTCAGGGCTTAGCTGCAATAATCCTCAATCAGGCCGGCGTACGCTGCACAATCTCTCGAAAGAAAACTTTAACGTTTTTCTGTTTCATTTTTCCGACCTTATAGAATCCATGGATAGTTACAATGTTGACCTTTATCTTTGCGGCCATACCCACGGCGGCCAGGTCGCTCTGCCTTTTTACGGAGCATTAATTACAATGTCAAGGTTTGGTAAGAAATACGAATCGGGACAATACACGGTCGGGCATACAATTTTATACGTTAATCGCGGCCTCGGCATGGACCCTTATCCGCCAAGAATACGCCTTTTAGTAAGACCTGAAATAACAGTCTTCGATCTCGGTCCGAAATAACTTAGTATATTATATGGAATTTATTTCGATTTTAGTTATTGCTCTTGGGCTTTCGATGGACGCTTTCGCAGTTTCCCTTACCAGCGGAGCGGCTTATAAAGAGCTGCGAATAAAACATGCTTTTAGAATGGCACTTTTTTTCGGAGGATTCCAGGCTTTTATGCCGCTTATCGGCGCCCTCGCGGGACTGGGCTTAAAATCGTACATTCAGGAAGCTGACCATTGGATTGCCTTTTCGATTTTATCCGTGGTGGGCGGGAAAATGATTTATGAATCATTTAAAATCGATACAACAGAAAAAAATTTCCATCCATCGAATATTCTTGTCTTACTGACATTATCCGTTGCAACAAGCATAGACGCTCTTGCAGTCGGAATTACCCTGTCTCTTGTTGCCTTAAATATAATTACTGCTGTTATTATTATAGGTCTTGTGACCTTCGTGCTATCGTATATCGGGGTTTATATAGGCAAGAAATTCGGACATTTTTTCGAGAACAAAATAGAAGCAATCGGAGGTCTGATACTTATCATGCTCGGAATCAAGATTTTACTCCGGCATTTATTTTTCAACTAATACTTGCATAATGAAAATATAATCATATAATAATTCGCGGCTGTATGATGAATGTTTAACATAATGTTTTGTTTAAATTGAACTTTTGGTAGAAGGTTGTGTTAATGTCCGAAGTATATTTTATTAAAGCTTCAGTTGCAGATGGTGAGAAGTCGATTTCAAAAAAAGCTCAAAAATTGTTCGAGGCAGGTAATTTCTCGCGGTGCTTTGCGAAGAACGATTTTACCGCAGTAAAAGTACATGTGGGAGAAGAAGGCAACAATACTCACATAACCGCATCGTGCTTTAAGGGGCTTATAGACGAATTAATTTCTCTCGAAACTATTCCTTTCGCTACCGACAGCAGCACTTTGTATGCAGGACACAGAAGCAATGCAGTAAGCCATACAGTTGTCGCAGATAAGCATGGCTTCAATCCGAAAGTTCTTGGCGTGCCTTTTATTGTCGCAGACGGCCTGCTTGGCACTTCGCAGACGACAGTCGAAATAAATTGTCTCCGGAATAAAGAAGTCTATATCGGCAGAGAATTTGATAATTGCCAGTCGATTCTTTCTATCGCTCACTTTACCGGACATCTCGCTTCAGGATTCGGTGCTACGCTTAAAACTCTCGGAATGGGCTGCGCGACCAAAAAAGGCAAGCTCAAACAGCACGCGGCACTTAAACTTAGTATCGGTGAGAATTGCAGGCTTTGCGGCGAATGCCTGAAACACTGTCCCGGAGATGCTATTACTCTCGGGAAAATCAAAGCGCATATCGACCAGGATAAATGTATTGGCTGCGCCGAGTGCATGGCGTTCTGCAGGTTTAACGCGGTGGAGCTCAACTGGAGCCGGGAAACAAAGGAACTCCAGGAAAATATAGCTGAATATGCTTTGGGTGTGCTGAAAAATAAAAGGACGAAAGCCGCATTTTTTAATTTTGTAATGTCAGTAACAAAAGATTGCGATTGTTTTGATATACCTAATATGCGCAAGATTGTAGATGATATAGGAATACTTGCTTCGACTGATCCTGTTGCAATTGATAAAGCTGCACTGGATATGGTCGAGAAAAAAGCAGGTAAAAAACTCCAGGAATTAATTGGTAATAAAGAGCTTGACCCGACCAGCCAAATCAATCACGCACAAAATATAGGTCTGGGAAGCAGTAAATATGAACTAACGGAAATAGAATAGTTTTTTTGAGAGGATACATTATGTCTCTTGGTCAGATTTTAAGGCAAAGACGTGAGGAGCTAAAGCTGACGCTTGATGAAGTCGCCAATCGTGTTGGTTTTTCCAAACCATATCTTTCTACAATTGAAACCGAAAGAGTAAAAAATCCGCCCAGTGATGACCTGCTCTCCAGGCTCGAAAAAGTGCTTAAATTCGAGCAGGGTTTGCTGCTGCACATCGCTCACGTGGAAGGTCTTCCCGCTGATGTTCGGGAGGAATTCGAATCAACAGAAGCGGAAAATCAAAAATGGCGTCGAATTGTACAAAGTATCATAGACAAAAAAACCAAAACGACCAATCTTAAAAGGGTCATCTCGAAAAACAAGCTGGACTTAAAGGAGGACAAATCGGTTTTGGCGCCTGGCCGGCTTGTTCCCGTGATTAATAAGGTTGCGGCCGGTTACCCGACAGATTTCAACGACCTGGATTATCCCGTTGGGATAGCTGACGATTATGTGCGATGTCCTGATTTGCATGATCCGAATGCATTCGCTGTTCGTGTTGTCGGTGATTCCATGGAGCCGAAATTTCACGAAGGCGATATCGTGGTATTTTCCCCTGCAACTGAAATTCATAGCGGCGATGACTGCTTTGTTCGTTTTACAATGCCTCACGAAACAACTTTCAAGAGGGTTTTTTTCGAGAAGAACAAGACGATACGCCTCCAGCCCAGGAACGATAAGTATTCCCCTTCGATTGTCGAAGGCGACCGCATCAACGGTCTTTATCGAGCAATCCTCAAATATGAAAAGCTATAAGACTTTTCTGTAAAAGCTGAAATAAAAAAGAAGCTCCAAAGCTGAATACCGCCTTGAAGCTTCACAGGACTCGACCATGAAAAAAGTCCTTTTTTTTCTTTGGTCTTTTTTTCTTATTGGTTAGTCTATGGCCCGGGCTTATTCAAATTCTTCCCCTGAACAAAACGTAAAACAAGGGAGCCATAAAGACCGATCGAAAAATCATGAAAGGCTCATTTTAGGCTCCCTGCGACCAGATCATTAAGATATTATTTTTTGCAGTGCCTCTTTCAACTATATATAATTGTCTATATGTTTGCATACTATCTGCCGC
This sequence comes from uncultured Pirellulales bacterium, assembly GCA_964430845.1. Classification (GTDB taxonomy): domain Bacteria; phylum Planctomycetota; class Phycisphaerae; order Sedimentisphaerales; family Anaerobacaceae; genus JAFGPS01. Next base: position 7,522 of record CAYSHS010000121.1, read on the forward strand.
AACAACATTTGCATCACCGAAAACAACGTTTTTCATATCTTCTTTCGATATAAAAGACGACAGGAAGCTCTTTTCAGAAATTTTTTTCTAATCTTAACAAGGCATAAAAAAATCTTTTAGATGCAATTTAATATCTATTCTGTGACTCATGGCCCTGAACGATTAATCGTAAGACTTCTGTTGACTAATACTCCTGCTACTGAATCTACCCCGACAGTAACAAAATTAACATTAACTCCATAGGGGGTCGTAATAATTTGTCCACCTGTACCTATGAAGTCCTGTACTGCAACTGTGGCGCCATAGCTACCATTGGTTAATGTATTTTGAGTGAGTGCAGCACCAAGGCTCTGGCTTTGCGTACCCAATGAAAAGAAGCCGGGCAGCGAGGACTGATTTTGTGTACCATTAACAACTGCATTTTGCTCAAAGCCATAATCACCATACATGCCTACGGTAACAGCGGCCTGTGAAAGTGAAGAGCTTGAAATCTGCATATACGTAGTACCGTCGCCATCTCCGGATACCGACTGGAAGGTATTCACAGGTGCTGTGTTAAAACTTGCTACTGTACCGGTGGACGTCCCTGAAACAACACCAACGTTGGTTGAGTCAATAGTAAATTGCTGTGCCTGATCTATTTCATCGGCATAAGCAGTAAAAGCCAAAAGAAGGAGAGTTGCTAATGAAAGCATAAAATTTTTATACATTTTAATGAACTCCTTACTGTTTAAATTATGTTTAATTCTATTAAGTTGTTCTACCGGTCTCGGCAAAAAAGGTACAAAAGGGGAGCCTGAAAATTAGCCTCTGGTTAAACAAGCCATAGAACTTGAAGGCTCCCCCCAGATACCGATTTAGCAAGTGGTCTATTTATCAATAAACCTGCTGGGCCTGTGTAGTAGTAGCCAACAGAGTAGATGCTAATGCGGCTGTAGAATTAGCTGCTCCACCTGTTCCGCTTGTCTGGTAAGCGTCAATCAAAGTTGACTGGAAAACGCTGCCGCCGGCATTTGAACCAGCTTGTATTTGTGATAAGTCTGCATCATTCACACTATCACCACCACCGGCACCATCTGCTCTTGTTAATACTTGCTGTGCTGCCACGCCAAGTGATTGGGCCTGCTGCTTTGTGCTGGTGCTGAAGCCTATGAACTGATCCTGGGCTCCGGCTGCATCCAGATAAGTGTTGACATTAACAATGCCACATTCTCCGCAAGCTGAAGCTTCCTGATCAAGGTCGGCATCCTGAGTTTGAAGAGCTTCTACATCGCACGAGCTGCCAAAAAAGCAAAAATCAAAGCATGGAGTTGCATTACAGGGAGAGCTTTGAATATTG
>CAYSHS010000122.1:0-8817 GCA_964430845.1 uncultured Pirellulales bacterium
ATATAGTATATATAATCTTACGGACCAATCTGCCTGGCTCCCTGCAGAGAAGAGCAAGAATATCCGCTGTTTTTGGGATTATCGCATTTCTGGATGTGCCCATGGTTTTTATAAGCGCTCGATTTATGACTGATATTCACCAGCCAAATTTCAGTTTAGATTCATCGGGGCAAACTGCCACATTTATTTTAAATATGTTTTCAATATTGGTTCTTGCAGCTCTGCTGATCTGGATTAAAACAGATGTACTGGAAGCTCAGACCAAACTGGAAAAAGAATCAGTTAATTAGAGGAGTTTTTTATGTTTTATTTAGGTCTTGCTTTTTCAGCTTTGTGGTTACTTGTCTTTTTCTACATGATTGTATTGGATCGACAGGTAAAAGATATAAAGCGAAGATTAGCTGCTCGGATGTCAAGTTCTCAAAAACAATAGAAAAGAAAATATTCGAAAGTTTTTTGTTTAGTTTTTTAAAATTAAAATGGGACGACTCTAAAGGTAGTCCCATTGTTTTGTTATTTTATCATAATCTGCATTTTTATATTAAGTGCAATCATGAGCCAAATGGTTAATCGTGTCTTAGCGCTACGACTGGGTCAACGCGGGAAGCGCGTATTGTGGGGTATATTCCGGCCAGGAGGCTAATCAGGATGGAAAAAGCAATTGAGCCTAAGCAGAGCCATAAGGGGAAGCTGAAGTAGTTCATGTGGGGGACAGACTGCCTGGCGAGTATGATGTTGGCTATAAAGTTGATGAATGTGCTCACGGTCCAGCCGAGAGCGAGACCGAATATGCCGCCGAGAAAGCCAATAAGACCTGCTTCGAAGAGGAATATTTTTTTCACGTCAGAGTTGCTTGCGCCGACTGCTTTCATAATGCCTATTTCCTTGTATCTCTCGAGGATAGACATCACGAGCGTATTGATAATACCTAACGAAGCAACTGTAATTGCAATCATACCGATTGCGAAGAGAAACAAGTCCATAAAAATAAATGCTTTTTTGATTTGGTCGAGCTGGTCGAGCAACGCGAATGTCTGGTAGCCTGAATCGTGAATCCATTGTTTTACCGAGTCAATGTATTTCGCGTCTTTAAGCTGTACGCCTATCATAGAGTAGCCCTGCGGCTGAGTGAGGGATTGGAAAATATCGGCAACGCTTGTTATTGAAATTTTTTGCATTTTTTGGGAAGTACCGCTGGGAATTATAATGTCACTTCTCATAGGAGATGGCCCTGACATGCCTATTTCTCCGATAACACCTACGATGTTAAAGTTATAGTCTTTATTGGCTACCAATAATTCATTTTCATTCATAGAATTAAGCACGTTAGGAATATTCTCGATGCTTAAATTGGAAGTTAGAGTAGAAATGACAATTTGCTTGCCTATAGCATTTTTTATATTTTTGAAATCCATGCGCTGAAGCAGGGAGTCACTTATTAGAAGAGAGTTTGCGTCATCTGTGTCAAAATAAGATCCTTCTCTCAATTTAACTATTCCGGATTTGCAGATTTTTGCCGGCAGAGCCTGAATATTTTCGAATGATTCGTTTTTGTCGAATTTAACCATTGCGGGAAATCGGATTTCCGGGAACGCGGCTTCGACACCTTCGAGTGATTCAAGTTTTTCGATTAAATTATCATCGAGTATTTTATTTTCATTATTATTACCATCTTGTATCGTAGTAACAGTTCTGTTTCGATTCATGCCGCGACCTTGGAATGGATTTCTATTTGTGCCCGAACCTGGATAAACATTAATATAATTTAGCAATCCAAGCTGCTTAAAAGTATTGGTAATGTTTTTCTGGACACCTTCTCCGAAGGCGAACATTGAAACCAGTGCACCAATTCCAATTATCACACCAAACGTAGTCAGGAACGTTCGGAGCTTCATCTTCCACAAATTGGAAAAAGACTGTTCTATGTAATCGGAAAATTTCATTTATTTCTCATTTCTTATTTCTACTATTTTCCCATCGCGAAGGTAAATAATGTTATTTGCGAACTCTTTTAACAAATTTTCTTCATGTGAAATCATAATTATAGTCAAATTCTGGTTCTTATTTAATTCGGCAAGTGTTTGCACAATTTGCATCGAGGTTTTACTATCCAGGTTTCCCGTAGGTTCATCGGCAAGTAATAGTTTCGGGCGATTTATCAAGGCTCGCGCGATTGCAACCCTTTGCTGCTCGCCGCCTGACAGCTCGGAAGGACGGTGGTTCTTACGTGCAACCAGGCCCACTTTATCAAGTATTTCTTCCGAGCGCTCGATTCTTTCTTTTTTTGGCACTTCCGCAAATAGAAGCGGAAAGGCGACATTTTCAAGGGCACTGAAGGATGAAATAAGATTGAAAGACTGGAATATCATGCCGACCTGGAAACGCCTGTAAAGTGCCAGTTCTTCTGAATTCAGTTTTGAAATTATTTGACCATGCACTTTTATACTACCTCTCGAAGGCGTGTCCAAACCCGCCAGGAGATTCATAAAAGTTGATTTTCCAGAGCCTGAAGTGCCTGTGATTCCGAGGAAAGTTCCTTCCTTTACAGAAAGATTAACATCGCGAAGTGCGGCTACCTGAATTTTGCCAGACGAATATATCTTGCTTAAATCATTTGTCTCGACAAAATTTTCAGGAACGTTTTCAGCTTTAGGCACTTTAGCTCACTTTCAACTTTAGTCACTTCTTATCCAATATTTTCTCGATTTCATCCATAGCGTGGTTCATGGCATCCATCGTTTTTTTGATTGGCTCGGGAGTAGTCATATCCACGCCTGCATTTTTAAGAAGCTCGATAGGATAATCGGAGCCTCCCGCTGATAGAAATTCTATATATTTTTTTAAGGCGCCATCCTCTTTTGCCAGAACTTTTTGAGAAAGGTCGGTCGAAGCTGCAAAAGATGTCGCGTATTGATAAACATAAAAGTTGTAATAGAAATGAGGAATATACGCCCATTCTACCGAATACAGGTCATCTATCTGGCATATTCCTTTGTCACTGCCGTAATATCTCTTGAGAATATCCAGGTATATCTGGTTGAGCACGTCACCAGTGAGCGGCTCACCCTTTTCAGCTTTTTCATGTATGGCAAGCTCGAATTCCGCGAATTGTGTCTGCCTGAAAAAGGTTGTTCTTACCCCTTCGAGGTAGTTCATCAATAGTGACAGGCGGATGTTATCGTCCTTGATTATGTCTAACATTTTATGAATCAGCAGGGACTCGTTGAAAGTCGAAGCCACTTCCGCTACGAAAATAGAATAATCTGCGGTCGGGTAAGGCTGTGTCTTGTTCGAGTAATAGCTCTGCATACTGTGACCAAGCTCGTGAGCAATTGTGCTGACGTCTTCGTAAGTTCCGTTAAAGTTCAAAAGTACGTAAGGATGAACATCGTAAGCACTGCCATTCGAGTAGGCACCTGACCTTTTACCTTGTGTCGGATAGACATCGAGCCATCGATTGTCGAATGCTTCTTCGATGACCTTAGTGTAATCTTTACCAAGAGGCTCCAGTGCATCGAGCACGAGTTTTTTGGCTTCGTCATAAGTATATTTCAAATCCACACCTTCAACTGCGGAGGCATACACATCAGAATACTTTAAAGTATCCACTTTTAGCATACGCTTTTTAAGCTTTAGATAGCGGTGGAATGTATCGAGGTTGCTGTTGACGTTTTCAATAAGAGCTTTATAAACAGCCGTAGGGATATTATCCGGGTCAAGGGCGCTTTGAAGAGAGGAGTCATATTTTCGTGCGCGTGCATAAAACATATCTGTCTTAACATTCGAGTAAAGGTCCGCGCCGAAAGTGCCTTTGAACTTATCATACATTCCGAAAAATGATTTGAATACCGCCTCACGGTCGTCGCGATTTTTCAATTCCCTGTACATCGTATAAGCGGCTTTCGTCAATGTTACTTCATTACCATCGCTGAGCTTTATTGTCGGAAAAGGCGCCTCGGCATCACTGAATACACTGTAAATAGAATACGGGTCACCTGAAATCAGACCTGTTTCTGCGAGTATTTTTTCTTCCTTATCCGATAAAGTGTGCTCTTTCCTGCGCAGGGCGTCATACAACGGGAACTTATAAATTTTAAGACCAGGCTCCTCTTTGATAAAAGAGTCGATTTTCTCCTTGCTCATCTCGACAATTTCGGGTGTGATAAAGGCCGCTTTAGAACTGTATTTTGTAGCGAGCTGCTCCAGCTCCTGTTTCATCGAGAGATTATTCGAGTTCCGTAAATCCTCATCGGATTTCATCGACGCATAGCTGGCCAATCGTCCGAATTCTTTCGAGAGTTTTGTATTGAATTCCAGACATGCCAGTAGCTCCGAGGCAGAGTTACCCAGCTTACCCTTGAACTTTTCCACTTCGTCAAACTGCGAGGCAATCTTTTCCTTGGCGTCTTTCCATGCCTGGTCCGAAGGATAAAGGTCTTCCAGGTTCCATTTATACTCTTTGGAAATTTCAGAGCGCTGACGGGTTTGAGAAAAAACCTGCGTTTGTGAAAATACGACGAGTATCACCAACGTGATAACAATAGTTTTATATGATTTTTTCATTTTAAGCTTCTATTCCAATTTCAATTATATACGGTTTTATCTATTGTAAAGTTCATGTAAGACTATTGTCAATTATAAAACCATTATTAAAGTAATAAAGCGGCTATAAACTTATTAAATTGAGTTATTTGAAAAGCGAAATTAAGCAATATCCCTGTTGTTTCGTGATTTATTCCATTAAATAATGATTATTATTTTGTAAAATGAAAATGTCAATTATTTTGGTAGAAACGGGGGTTTATCATGGCATTAGCATTAAGAAGAAAAACCGGTAAAGGTTAAAATTACAAAAGAGTAACTTATTGCAGCTTGAATTTCTTAAAAAATATAGTAACATCAGAAGAGGTAGAAAATCTGCTGACTTGTAAGCCGCAAATAAGAGGACTATTTTTTACAGGAAAGGATGAAGGAATAACATGGATGGACCTCTCTCTGAAAAAGAATTAAAGCTGATTGATGCTTATTGGCGTGCAGCGAATTATCTTTCTGTAGGACAAATATATCTGTATGACAATTCTTTGCTGAAAGAGCCACTCAGGCTCGAACATATCAAGCCCAGGCTTCTTGGTCACTGGGGAACTACACCCGGGCTGAACTTTATTTACGTGCATCTCAATCGTGTAATAAAGGCACAGGATTTAAATATTATATATGTCACTGGCCCCGGACATGGAGGTCCGGGGCTGGTTGCTAATACCTGGCTCGAAGGAACATATAGTGAAATTTATCCTCAAATTTCACAGGATGCGAGCGGAATGAAAAAACTGTTCAAGCAGTTTTCCTTCCCGGGTGGTATTCCAAGTCACGCAGCTCCCGAAACGCCAGGCTCTATCAACGAGGGAGGCGAGTTGGGCTATTCAATTTCACATTCTTACGGGGCAGTTTTCGATAATCCAGACCTTATCGCGGTCTGCGTCGTCGGCGACGGCGAAGCGGAGACGGGACCTCTTGCAACTGCATGGCACTCGAATAAATTTATCAATCCGGCAAGAGACGGCGCAGTCCTGCCAATATTACATCTTAACGGTTATAAAATTGCTAATCCGACCGTTCTGGCCAGAATTTCTCACGATGAGCTTGAAAATTTATTCATTGGTTACGGTTACAAGCCTTTCTTTGTCGAAGGTTCCGAGCCTGAGAAAATGCACCAGATAATGGCAAAAACTCTGGACAAAGTTTTTGCTGAAATTAAGGAAATACAGCAGGATGCGAGGAAAAATGGTTTTACCAAGCGTCCCCGCTGGCCTATGATTGTTCTTCGCAGCCCCAAAGGCTGGACAGGTCCAAAGAAAGTCGATGGTAAAAAAACCGAAGGTTTCTGGCGCTCACACCAGGTTCCCCTGGCGCAATTGCAGACAAATCCCAAACACATCAAAATACTCGAAGAATGGATGAAAAGCTACAAGCCTGAAGAATTATTCGATGAAAACGGCACATTGATAGCCGAATTGCAGCAGCTTGCGCCTCAGGGCATAAGGCGTATGGGTGCCAATCCTCACGCCAATGGCGGCCTGCTTCTCCGGGATTTAAAGATGCCCGATTTCCGTGATTACGCAATCGATGTTTCTGAGCCTGGTAAGGTTACTGCTGAAGCTACACGTGTTATGGGTGGTTTTCTCAGAGATGTGATGAAGCTTAATATGAAGTCGAAGAATTTCCGCATTTTTGGTCCCGATGAAACCTCATCCAATCGGCTCGATGACGTATTTGAAGTAACAGACAGGACGTGGACGGAAGACACCATCCCGGAGGATGTGCATCTTTCACCTGATGGAAGAGTGATGGAGATATTAAGCGAGCACACCTGTCAGGGATGGCTGGAAGGTTATTTGCTCACAGGACGTCACGGACTGTTTTCATGTTACGAGGCGTTTATTCATATCGTTGACTCGATGTTTAACCAGCATGCCAAGTGGCTCAAAGTCACTCACGAGGAAATTCCATGGCGAATGCCTATTGCGTCACTGAACTACCTGCTCACTTCACATGTCTGGAGGCAGGACCATAACGGATTCAGTCACCAGGACCCTGGATTCATTGATCATGTCGTAAATAAAAAGGCTGAAATAGTACGAGTATATTTTCCGCCCGATGCAAATACTTTATTATCGGTTACAGACCACTGTTTACGCAGCAGGGATTATGTGAACGTTATAGTTGCAGGAAAACAGCCGCAGCAGCAATGGTTAAACATGGACCAGGCAATAAAACATTGCACTTCAGGAATAGGCATTTGGGAATGGGCGAGCAATGATAAAGGTTCTGCTCCTGATTTGGTGATGGCCTGTGTCGGAGACGTGCCTGTAATCGAGACTCTCGCTGCCGTAGATATGCTCAACGAGCACATGCCTGATTTGAAAATTCGTGTAATTAACATTGTTGACCTGATGACATTACAGCCGAAAGAAGAGCACCCTCACGGCTTATCGGATTATGAATTCGATACGTTGTTCACAACTGACAAGCCTGTTATTTTTGCCTATCACGGCTATCCATGGCTTATTCACCGACTTGTGTATCGAAGAACAAATCACAAAAATATTCATGTGCGCGGGTACAAGGAAGAAGGAACAACTACAACTCCGTTCGATATGTTGGTAAGAAATGAGCTTGACCGGTTCCACCTGGTAGCGGATGCAATTTACCGCGTTCCGAAGCTGGGACATATCGCTGCATATACGAAACAAATGATAAGGGACAAACTCATCGAGCATAAACAATACATAACAAAATATGGCCAGGACATGCCTGAAATACGTGATTGGGTCTGGAAGTCACCTGCTTAATAAGGAATTTAGTAACACGACAACAAAATGAAAATACTTGTACTTAATGCAGGAAGCTCCTCTCTTAAATACCATCTGTATCAGATGCCTGCCGCAAAGTCTCTGGCTAAAGGCAATATAGATCGCATTAGCAAAGACGATTCAACAATATCCTATCATCATGGGATAGTAGAAAAAAAGCTGTCTGTGCCTGTCCTTGGGCATAAGCATGGCGTCGCTTTAATTCTAAAACAGTTGACAGATAAACCAGGTGGAGTCATAAAAGACTTAACCGAAATTGATGCAGTAGGTCACAGAATCGTACATGGCGGTGCTGAATATACCAACGATGTTGTCATTAATGATGAAGTGGTAAAGTCACTTGATAAGCTGTTAGACCTCGCACCTTTGCATAATCTTCCCGGCATAAACTGTATCCAGTCTGCACAAACAATGCTTCCCGATATTCCTCAAGTCGCATGTTTCGATACGGTTTTTCACAAAACGTTACCACCTGAGGCTTATACTTACGGATTGCCGTTCGAGCTTTGCCGAAAATATAATATTCGAAGGTACGGCTTTCACGGTCTCTCGCATCAATACGTAAGCGAAAAAGCCGCTAAGCTAATAAACAAAAAGAAAGACGAATTAAATGCCATAACATGTCACCTGGGAAACGGATGCTCCATAACAGCTATTAAAAACGGACAATCGATTGATACATCGATGGGATTCACGCCGCTCGAAGGACTGGTGATGGGCACTCGATGCGGCGACATGGACCCGGAAATAATTTTTTATTTAACTGATAAAGGATATGGCTATAAAGACCTGTCCGAACTTTTGAATAAAGAGAGCGGTCTCGCCGGTATTTCCGGAGCCTCTAACGACATGAGGACCTTATTAAAACTGGCGGATCAGGGACATCACCAGGCAAAACTTGCAATAGACGTTTTCGCCTATCGCATAAAAAAATACATCGGTGCTTATATTGCCGTCATAGGACGCCCGGACATTTTGGTTTTCACGGGAGGAATAGGCGAAAACGCTCTTTCGATAAGAAAGCAAATATGTAGCGGCATGGAACATTTAGGTATAGAGTTAGATGATTCTCTGAATAATGAAACAGTAAGCAGAGAAGTCTGCATCAGCAATTCGAAAAGCCGCATAAAAGTAATGGTTATTCCTACAAATGAAGAAATAGTCATTGCTGATAAAACTTTCAAACTGGCTGGTAAAGTAATTTCCTGATTTAAATTAAGTGAAAAGCCTAATGAAATGCAATAGCATGTCAGATACAGGTAAAGTATTTATATTTGAATTTTCATAGTTTTAGCTGTTATAATTATATTCGTAAAGTTAATCCGTTTTTTACCATGAAACAGGTAAATGCGGAAAAGTAAAATAGTGGGATGAGAATGTTTTTAAGGCTTTTGCAAAATTGAAGTTAGGCATACATTGTTTGAAGAAAATCTCTTTTCCAGGATTT
>CAYSHS010000123.1:0-8757 GCA_964430845.1 uncultured Pirellulales bacterium
CATCCGCAAGCTGGACATCGACGAAATCAAACGCCAGGCCAAACCTAAACAGTAAAAACGCGAAAAAGATTCCTCGCTCTTACCCGGCTCGATGCCCCTATTTCCAAATTCATTGATTACGAACGCCGAGCTTTTTGAGAACCGTCATCATCGGACACCAGTTTGTAAAAGCCGATTGAAACAGATTCAAGCCCACAAAACCGGTAAAAAACAGCCAGTATTGCGAATGATAATGAGCCAGCAAAACGCTGACAAATACAAAAGTGCCTGCAATTGCTCTTAAATATCTTTCAATAGTCATAATTAACCCCCTTAAAATCAATCTTTATTATTTTCTTTTTTCTGTGCCTGAAAATTCTTACAGGCGGTTCTTCTCGATATTACGCCGCATGACAAAGACATTGCGGTTATTATTATTACGCTCAAAGCGACTATTTTGCTCAACCCGAGTGTGCCGTATTGATGAACATTTATCGCTATCAAAGCTACCGAGGCAATAGAAATAATTATACAAAAACCACAGTTACAGGTTACCGATTTTGGCTCGCGGGCAGGCTTGAACAACGATTTTTCCGCAAGTTTTATGATTGAAGGCATTGCAAGAAGGGTAACAGCTCCCGACAGAGCCATAATCGCACATAAAAATATACCAACAGTTTTATATGGTATAAGAGGAGCGGCCAGCAGCGGCAGAAATCCGATAGCGATTACCAGGACGTTTCTGGATATTGCCCTGGCAGGCTCTCCGAACATCTTTGCAGCACTCTTTTCCCATGAGCAGGTTTGGTCATAGCTCACACGTGCGCGTTCGAGGAAATGTATAGCAAAATCAACCGCCATGCCAAGTGTAAGGGCGCTGAGCACAGCAACAGGCATGTCGTAATCTTTGCCCATAAGCCCGATTATGCCGTAAATAATTATTATTGTTATCAAGAGCGGCACCATGCAGACTATGCCCCAGAGCGGCGAGCGGAAAAGAATCGACATCATAATAAATACTATGATAAAGCTGCCCATAAACGATTGCAGCATACCCCAGACCATTTTGTCCTGCCATACAACATTAATATAGGTAAGCCCCGCCCAGTTATAACTCATTTTTATCGGTGCCGGATTATTTTTAACAAATTCATTCACAGCTTTTACAACTTTTTGCATAACTTTATTGTCGCCGCTGGGCAATTGCATCCAGATATTCGCCTTCATGTAGTCTTGTGTAACCATGTGCCATAAATCATTTTTATTATGACTGCTCTGAAACTGCATCAGGCACTGTGCTATCGCACTCGATGAATCAGGGATAGTATAATTTTCTTTTTTCCCGTCAATCAGCTCCTGGTGAACTTTTTTTACGACATCTGAAACTGAGCTGCTTTTCCCGACAAGATTGGCATCCACGACATAATCCTGAAGTTTTGAAATATATTTCAGGACATCAGGCTGTTTGAATGGTTTGAGATGCTCTTTTTCCAGCTCGAAAAAGTCAACAAACTCGTTCCAAATATCAAAATCTTCATCTTTTGCGGTATCAAGTTTTTTATCTGCGTAATCACTTAATTGTTCCAAAAGCTCATTCTTTGTCAGTGCTCTTGCAGCATCTTTTGAAATTTCTTCAGTTACCTGTGGTAAAATTTCAGAAATTTGCGGATATTCAGCTATTAATCCTCCGGCTTTTCCTGTTAATCTCTTTCTTAGGCCGCTTAGATATTCTTTGCCGGGTGTATTCGGTTCGGCACTCTCAAGAACAAGATAAGCCATATAAGTTCCGCCAAAATGTTTGTTCAGCTCGATATCAGCTTCACGTATGGGATGGCTTTTCGCGAACCATTTTACCGGGTTGTCATTGATTTGTATTCGAGTTATGCCGTATATTGCAACTGCTGTAATAACTAATAAAACTGCCAGAATAGGTTTTGCCATCGAATAAGTCAAAAACCCGGTTCTGTGCAGGATTTTTTCGAGGACTGTCTGTTTTGTCACCTTCACATTCGCAGAGCCGAAGTTCTCAAGCGAGCTTTCGCTTATCATCATAATATAGGCAGGGACAAAGGTAACAGTAAAAAACCAGGCAATCATAATCCCGATGGCAACAAAGATTCCGAAAATCTGCACAGGCGGAATCGGTGTAAGCGCCAAAGAGGCGAACCCGGCCGCAGAGGTCAGAGATGTATAGAGCATAGGCATAAAAAGACTGCTCATTACTTCCAGTGTAGTTTTTCGCCGGCCTTTTTCCTTTGTATAGCGATCGAAAAACTCCGAAAGAATATGAACAGAATCGACTACAGCAATAGGCATAAGGAAAATCGGTATCATGGAGCTCATGATATGAACCGGATAACCAAGTCCGATTAAAAGTCCCATTGTCGAAATAACCGAGACCATCGCGATTATCATCGGGGAAATAACAAGAATCAGCTTTCGGAAGAACAGCAGCATCAAAATAAATATAACCAGCATTGCGAGCGGCGCCGATATAGCCATTTGCATAAACATTTCGACACCGAACGTGTCTTCAGCGACGGGCAGACCTGTGATGTAATATTTTTCATCTCCGCTGAACGTCGAAATTTTCTTATTCAGCTCTTTATAAACCCTGTTGCTCAAGTCCTTGCTTGTAAGCGGCAGGTACAGGCATATTGCCTTGCCGTCCTCGGAAAAAACAGTTCCTTCGAGAAGTGGATTTGACAGGGCTTTTTCCTTTATCACAAGAGCCTGGGCTTCGGTTTCGGGAGGTTTGTTCATCAGCCATTCGAACGTTACAACACCCGGACTTCCCTGGCCTATATAATCGACTGTGGAAGGTGCAAGCAAATCAACTTCGACAACACCGATTTGTTTGTTGGGGTCTTTAGGGTTTTTCCATTGCAGCTTTTTTGCAAACTGAGTTAATTCATATATTTTTGCCAGAGAAGCAGGATTATAGATTCCATTCCTGTCTTTATCATTAACAATTCCAACTACCACAAGGTCGCTAAGGTGAAAGATTTTTTTAGTTTGATTATGAAACAGCCGCACTGCCTCATCATCAGAGAGCATATTTTCAGGGTCGGTATCAACCTTAATCCTGGATATCAAGCTTCCAAGAACTAAAGTGAAAACGACCATTATAAAAGTGATTATCTTGTACTGCTTTAACGAATATTCTGTTATTCTTTGTTTAAGCTCCATCTAAATTTCCTTATATAATCAGCGCATTTTTCGTGTAAAAAGCTGATAATTGCTATTACACACACGAATTCTATCGTACGTCAGCTTTGTTTTCAAGTTCAGTCTATAAAGTAAAAATGAATTTTAATTGCTAAATTTGCAGAAATTCGTATAACATAACCGAATAGAAAGTCAGGAAACGCTTTTTAAATAAAATAATATTTGATTATAAAACTAATTCTGGAGATCAGGATGAAAAACAGAATTTTGCTATTAACACTGCTGTTATTCGTATCAATCATAATCGGCTGCAGGACTCCTGTTAAAGAAGCTGTTAAGAAAGACTACAACAAGCCTCTGCCACCGGGTAAATATGCTCTTCGGAAAATCAAGAATCCCTCGGAAATCCCGGATTTTTCACAGGCATGTCTTGACCTGACCGATCTGCGAGCAGCAGTTAATAACAGTATTGATTATCTCGGTAAACAATCAAGTCAGAAATTTTTCCCGACAGGCCAGGTTTCTCACGACCAGGTATTGGATAGTTTAAAGGCTTTTACGAAGTTATTGGACTCAAAACCGACACTAAGGGAATTGAATAATGCAATAAAACAGCGATTTGATGTATATATGTCAGTTGGATGTGATGATCGCGGAACAGTGCTTTTCACAGGTTATTATACGCCGATTTTCGACGGCTCATTAACGCGTACCCAGCGTTTTCGCTATCCACTCTATAAAACACCTGACGACCTGGAAAAAACTCCGACCGGTGAAATACTTGGCAGGCGAGATACGAACGGACAAATCACTCCTTATCCTGCAAGAAAAGAAATCGAAAGCTCTGGTATGCTCAAGGGTAACGAGCTTGTCTGGCTAAGCGACCCTTTCGAGGTATATATCGCACACGTACAAGGTTCGGCGAAAATCAGACTGCCAAATAAAGAATTGATTACTATCGGCTACGCAGCAAATAATGGTCATGAATATCGAGGCATTTCACAGGAACTGGTTAAAGACGGCAGAATACCAGCCGATCAGATAAGTCTTTCGGCTATGATAGACTATTTCAAGAAAAATCCGTCACAAATTGATATGTATGTGAGCAAAAATCCCAGGTTCGTGTTTTTCAGGAAGGAAGAGGGCCAGCCTATGGGAAGCCTTAACGAGCCTGTCATCGCTAAAAGAAGTGTAGCAACTGACAAATCGATTTTCCCGCGAGGTGCCCTGGTGTTTATAACAACAAAATTGCCGAGGATTGATAATAGTACTGTTATTAAACGTATTTACAACGGTTTTGCATTGGATCAGGATACAGGGGGAGCGATACGTGCTCCGGGCAGATGTGATGTTTATATGGGTCAGGGTGATACTGCAGGCAAGCTGGCAGGGCAAACCTACCAGGAAGGAAAATTGTATTATTTGTTTCTCAAGTCATCAGTAAAATGATTTTCTTGATTTTTTATTAGAAACAAGCGTTTGACTGTCGATTGCATGAAGGGTAAAATAATCTGTTTTATCAAAGAAGTACGGGCAAATAATTATTGATTATGACAGAACAACAAAAAGTAAAGAAGCTTAAAAACTCAGTTTCCAACAGCGAAAATCCTGATTTTAAGGGAAATATAGCTGTAATGCGCACAATGCCTGAATCCCTGTCCGCCGAAGCGGCGGTCTTGGGCTCGATGATAATTGACCCGCAATGTATTGGGTTTGTTATTGAAAATCTGGAACGCAATGCTTTTTATCGGTTCGAGCACCAGGAAATATTTGACGCTCTGGTAAGCCTGTTCGAGAAAAACAAGGGTTCGGGAATTGACGCGGTAGTTCTTCGGGACGAGCTGATAAAACGCAGCCGTCTCGATGAAATTGGCGGTGTTGATTATCTCGCGAAAATTCTTGACTGTGTTCCTTCTTCAGCTAACGTGGAATATTATTCCGGTATCTTAAAGGATAAGATGCTTCTTCGTGAGCTTATCGCAGTCTCAAGTAAAATTCTCGAGCTGGCCTACGAGCAAACAGGTGAGGTACGAGAGGTTCTTGATGAAGCAGAGCGTGAAATCTTTGCTGTTACAGATAAAAATATAGAAAGAAGCGGAACTGCGGCGCTGAAAGATTTGGTAGTTCGCTCTTTCGAGCTGATTGAAAAGCGGCAGGGCACTCATGTCACGGGATTAAGCACAGGCTTTTATGAGCTTGATGATTTGACCTGCGGCCTGCAGAACGGGGAAATGATAATTGTAGCGGGAAGACCTAGTATGGGAAAAACAAGCCTGGCGCTGAATATTGCTGAGCATATTGCCTTGAGAGATAAGATTCCAGTTGCGGTATTTTCGCTGGAAATGGGAAGACAGCAATTGGCAGAGAGGTTCTTATGCAGCATTAGCGGGATCGACAGTCAGCATGTTAGAAGGGGCTTATTGGGAGATGAGGGTTTCAGGAAATTGGCTGATGCCTGTGATGTTCTGGCGGAGGCGCCGATTTATATCGATGATACTTCGACATTGACGCCGCTTGAGATACGTGCCAAAGCAAGAAGATTAAAAGGGATGTATAATATTAAATGCGTACTTATTGATTATTTACAGCTAATGCATCTTGGTTCCGGGCGTATTGAATCGCGCCAGCAGGAGATTACAACTATATCAAGATATTTGAAAGCTTTAGCCAGAGAATTGAATCTGCCTGTAATAGTTTTAAGCCAGTTGAATCGATCTCCAGAGGGCAGGGAAGGACACAAGCCGAGGATGAGCGACCTTCGCGAGAGCGGCAGTATCGAGCAGGATGCTGATGTTATTATGCTTTTGCATCGTGAGGATTATTATCATCGCGGCGAAACTGATTATCAGGAGGATAGTACTGCTGAATTAATAATAGCTAAACAGAGAAACGGTCCTACGGGTAATGTAAAATTAATATTCTTGGAAAAAATCACACGTTTTGAGAATGCCTCGCGCGTGGAAGAGCCGGCTGGAGGTGTACCATTCTAACTATTGAAAGCAGGCGTCTTACGCAATTAATCCGCAACATAATGAAGTATGGAATACGAAAACCTGTTCTAATTGCAGTCTTATTAACTATAGTTACAGCTATACCAGGCTGTAGCTCAAAAGAAGAAATCAGACTTAAAAACCTGCAAACCGAGGGAAATTACGGCACTCGAAACATTATCGCATCTATAAATTTCATAAACAACAGGGCCTTTACCAAGAAAACTTTGAAGAAAAAGCTGGATTTCAAAGTCGGTGATAAATACGATTTGGTTTTGATTGATTCGGGCAGATTAGAGCTGTCGGAATTTTATCGTAAAAAAGGTTTTTCCGAAGTTAAGGTTAGTTCGGATACCTCGGATTTGGCGCATGGCCGGATAACTTATATAATCGATGAGGGTCCACAGTTTAAGATTAAATCGGTTAAATTCACAGGTAATAAGGCTATAAAAACAAGCAATCTTAAAAGCATTATAAAAGTAAAAACCTCAGACTGGCTTTTTTGGCCAAGCTATTATACCGAGGAGAAAATTGCAGAAGATGTTAAAAGACTGCAGGATGCTTATTACCAGAGGGGTTTTCTTAATTATGATATTAAAGCATTGGGACGCAGTAATATTACATTTCTTATAGATGAAGGACCGAGGTATAAGATCGGGAAAATTGATGTATCAGGAAATACATTTTTTGACAGGGAGAAACTGCTTGACAAATTCGATTTAAAACCGGGGGATATATATTATCCTTTGAAGGCCCAGGCGCAAGCCAAACGGATTCTCAAGCTATATCGTGAAAATGGATATGTAGATGCGCAGGTAACACAGAGACATGTTTTCAGGGAAGCCGAACATGATGTAGTTGACCTGGTATTTAATATAATAGAAGGCAAGCAGTTCAGGATAGGTAAAATTGAAATAACCGGCAACGAGCAAACCCAGGACAGGGTCGTTCGCAGGGTGCTTGACGAATGGGATTTTACCCCCGGGCAGCTTTATAATGCAAACCTGGCTCCTCCCCAGGGCGGCGGTGAACTGGAAAAACGCGTTCAGAGAGCGACTTTGGCAGAAGAAGTCAGTATCTCACCGGTAACACCTGAACAGAACCCGGATGATAAGCTCAATGCAGTAGTGAACATGAAAGAAGGGCTTACCGGGATGTGGAATCCCGGTGTTGCCTACGGCAGCGATAATGGTTTTTACGGTCAGTTAATGTGGTCACAAAGAAACTTCGATATTATGGATTGGCCCGAGAGTTTTGGAGAGTTCATTACTATGCAGTCTTTCAAAGGTGCCGGCCAGCAATTGAGTATCGAGCTTCGGCCAGGAGTCGAAGTAAGCTCATACTCTATTTCTTTCACAGAACCGTATTTCATGGATAAACCTACTTCATTAAATATAAACGGTACAAGCTGGGAGAGATGGTTCAGAAGCCATGATGAAAAAAGGATAAAAGGCACTATTAGTTTTCAAAAGAGATACAGGAATCTCTGGCGCGCAAATTTGGGATTTCGTGCCGAAAATGTCAACATAGGCAATATTGATTATTATGCTCCGCAGGAAATAAAAGATTACAGCGGCGACAACCTGCTGATGGGAATAAGATTCGGTGCCGGAAGAGATACGACAGATGATATATATATACCGACGAGAGGATATGCCTTTAATGTTGATTATGAGCAGATTACCGGAGATGAAGATTTCGGAATTCTGGAAGGTTCCGGTATTTTCTACAATACTTTGTACAAGGATTTTCGTGAAAGGAAAACTATCCTGGCGACCAAGATTCTGGCCGCGACGTCTTTCTCGAATGCGCCTTTCTTTGAGAAGTTTTATGCAGGGGGCACAGGAACTTATGGAATCAGGGGATTCGAATACCGGGGTGTCAGCACAAGAGGGGTACAGACAAATGATCCTTATCTTCAGCGAATTGACCCTATCGGCAGTGACAGTATATTTCTTGCGAATACAGAGCTGTCTGTCCCGCTGATAGGAGACAATATTTCTATATTATTTTTCGTAGATAGCGGCACGGTAGATACGGGTCCTTATCGCATCTCAATCGGAACAGGTTTGCAGATAATGGTGCCCCAGTTCTTCGGACCTTTGCCTATCAGATTTACGTTCGCTAATCCGTTGCAGAAAGATGATGATGACGAAAGGCAGTCTTTCAGCTTTTTTATGGGGGGAATGTTCTAAATTTTACAAGATATATCTCTGTATTTATTCTTGAAAGGATATTTTTTATGAAGACTAAAATGATTGTAATGATGTGTTTATTTAGTTTGGGAATTTTATTTTTTAGCCGTGATTTTAGTTCCGCTCAATCAAGGTCTCTTTCGAAAATCGGCACTGTTGACATAGAACGTGTCTCTATGGGATGTGATGCTATGAAAGCTTACATGAAAAAGGCGACAGACGAGCTGCAAAGAATAAAAACAGATGAAGATAAGCTCAAAACTGCTATCCAGGCATTAGAGACAGAGCTGGACTCGAAAGCATTAAAAATAGGCTCACAGGAATTTTTTAACAAAAATCGTGAATTGGTTCAAAAAAAGTCCGAGCTGAACACTCTTCAGGAGGGCCATCAGCAGGAGCAGGGTCGTAAATACCAGCTAGGGAAA
>CAYSHS010000124.1:0-8742 GCA_964430845.1 uncultured Pirellulales bacterium
GGGATTAATCGCATAAGCGCCGATAAATTCACCTGTTTTTTCTTTTGCCAAATCAGTACGGTCCAAATCGCTTTTGCGTGCGGCTTCCTGGCGATATTTTTTCACAGCTTCTTTTTTATCAGGAGTTGTGAGAATATCGACAAGCTCATGTTCCGGCGCCATTACCATATACGTAGCACCAAACAGAGTATCAGGACGCGTTGTGAAAACACGAATCGTTTCATCGAATCCATCTACCTTAAAATCCACGTCAGCGCCGATGCTTTTGCCAATCCAGTCCTGCTGGAGCTTTTTTATCGATTCAGGCCAGTCAACTAGCGCCAGATCATCCAACAGTCTTTCAGCATATTCTGTTATCCTGAGCATCCATTGGCGCATAGGTTTTCGGAAAACAGGATGTCCACCTCGCTCGGACAATCCCCCTACTACTTCCTCGTTGGCAAGGACTGTTCCGAGAGCCGGACACCAGTTCACCGCAACTTCATCTTCATAAGCAAGACGATGGTCATCGATATATTTTTGTCTTTCGTGCTCACTCAATCCTTCCGGAATCTGCAATTGTTCGATTGGCTTTGCTTTTTGCTCGTTTTTATCGAAAAAGCTGTTGAACATTTTCAGGAAAATCCATTGTGTCCATTTGTAGTAATTCGGATTAGTTGTATTTACTTCACGCTGCCAGTCGTAGCTGAAACCAAGTGATTTGATTTGCTTTCTTATATTATCAACGTTCTTTTGTGTCGTTTCTTCGGGTGCGGTTCCCGTCTGGACTGCATATTGCTCAGCAGGCAAACCAAAGGCGTCCCAGCCCATAGGATGAAGAACATTAAATCCCTTCATACGTTTATATCTTGCGACAATATCACTGGCGGTATATCCTTCGGGATGCCCTACGTGAAGACCCTGGCCTGATGGGTAAGGAAACATATCCAGAACATAATACTTGGTTTTAGTACCATCACAATCCCTGGCTCGAAAAGTTCCGGATTTTTCCCAAAAATCCTGCCATTTCTTCTCAATTTCGTTAAAATTGTAAATTCCTTTATTTTCATTCATCTATTTTAACTGCTCCTAAACAATGTTTTTCGTGATTATTATTATAGATTAAACAAGAAACATCAAAAAATCCAATAAAAACCGGTTTCTCTACGATGAAGGTGGAAGAGTTTTCTACAAAATTGAATTTGTTACGTGAACATCTCCAGAAGGGACGCCTCAGGTGCTGACCCCATACATTCGCGGGCAAGATGCCCCCGATACGGAAATTTACCGGTTTTTGCTTGACCGGAAAGAAAAGTTAAGGTCTAATTCTTGGTTTATTAAAGTTATTCCAGTGTAAGACCTGGATTAAACATTCTTGCAGAAATAGTATAGCATAGGCATCCTGCACATGCATTCGCGGGCGGGATGCCCGCGATACGGTCGAAAAGAACCATTATGAACGAACGAACAGTAAAAGTAGGTCTCGCAGGATTCGGGACGATAGGCAGCGGCGTAGCGAAGCTGATACTCGAAGATGCTGATTCCATCGCAAAAAGAATCGGAATTCGCTTAGAACTTGCCCGTGTTGTCGATATCGATACAACCACTGAGCGCCCTATTAAATTACCCGAAGGAGTTCTTACGAACGACCTGAACAGGCTTCTTAACGATAAGAGCATTGAAATAGGCATAGAATTAATTGGCGGAACTACTATCGCCAAAGAGATTCAAATGAAAATGCTCCAGGAGGGAAAAAATGTAGTTACCGCAAACAAAGCATTGTTAGCAGAACATGGCAGCGAGCTTTATGATATCGCAATGCAGAATGGCAAATGTATTGCTTTTGAAGCAAGTTGTGCCGGCGGAATTCCTCTGATACTGGCAATTCGTAGTGGCCTGACAGCAAATAACATCACTTCAATGTACGGAATTGTAAACGGAACCTGCAACTACATTCTCTCGAATATGACGGCACAAGACGAGGATTTTTCGGTTGCTTTGGCACAGGCTCAGAAAAAAGGCTATGCCGAGCCTGACCCGACGCTCGATATAAACGGAAGCGATAGCGCACACAAACTGGCGATTCTTGCTTCAATCGCTTTCGGATACGAAATTACACTCGACGATATTTATTGCGAAGGTATCGATAAGATTACACGAGACGATATTCGCTATGGAAATGAAATGGGATATTGTCTGAAACTGCTTGCGATAGGACAAAAAGACAAGCAAAATAAAGTCTCCCTGCGTGTGCATCCTTCTTTTATCTCCAAAGACAATCCTCTGGCACGCGTTGGAGGTCCATTCAATGCGATAAGCCTGTTCGGCAGCGCAGTAGGACAGGTAATGCTTTATGGCAGAGGAGCTGGAATGATGCCGACCGCAAGCGCAGTCGTTGCAGACATTATCGATGTTGCTTTAGGCAATTCCAAAACTACTTTCCAGCACCTTGCTATACATAAGAAGAATGAAAATGCTATCTCTATAGAAAGTATAGACAATCTTACGGGCAGATTTTATATCAGAATTATGTGCAAAGACCAGCCAGGCGCTATAGCACAATGGACCAAAGTTTTAGCGGAACATAATATAAGTATCTCAGGTGCGTTACAACACGAAGGCAGCGGCCCGGATAACACTGTTCCTGTCGTTATTCTAACTCATCTAACCCTCCAGAAAAATGTTACCGCCGCCCTGAAAGATATGGAAAAACTCGATAGTATAGGCGGAAAACCTTTCTGTATAAGAATTGTTGACATCCCGGAGGATAAAGAATCGTGACTAAATATGCAATAATAGTTCCCGATGGCGCCGCTGATGAGCCTCTCGATGAATTTGACGGTAAAACCCCGCTTGAGGCCGCCGAAACGCCCAATATGGACGATATCAGCAAAACCGGAAGGCAGGGTCTCGTTCGCACAGTTCCCGAAGGTCTGGAAGCGGGAAGTGATGTGGCGCAGATGTCGCTTCTGGGTTATGACCCGAAACGATATTATACCGGACGCGCTCCCATAGAAGCAGCCGCACGTAATATTAACATGGGAACAGGAGACTGGGTTTTCAGGTGCAATCTTGTTACTATCGCTGATAATAAAATGGCCGACCACAGTGCAGGGCATATTTCTACCCCGGAAGGTGAAAAACTTATAAAAGAAATTGACAGCCAGCTTGGCTCCGACCAAATGCGTTTTCATACCGGAGTAAGCTACAGACACCTTCTGGTTTTTAAAAACGCGGATTTTGACGTTCAGACATATCCGCCGCATGACCATATAGGCACTGAGATAGAAAAAATTCTTCCTCGCGGCAAAGGCGCGGATTTGCTCATAGAATTAATGGCACGTTCGCAGCAGTTTTTCGCGAATAATGATATAAACCGTGTAAGAAAAGACCTTGGTGAAAACCAGGTAAGCTCTATCTGGCTGTGGGGCCAGGGTAAAAGAGCACAGATGGAGAGCTTCGAGAAAAGGTTTGGTCTTAAAGGAGCTTCAATTACCGGTGTTGACCTTGCAAGAGGATTATCAAAGCTTATCGGCTTCGATTTGATTAATGTTCCCGGCGCGACAGGCTTTATCGATACGAATTACGAAGGTAAGGGAAAAGCTGCAGTCGAAGCACTTGAGAAATACGATATTGTTTTTGTTCATGTCGAGGCGCCCGACGAAGCCGCTCACGGGGGAAACGCACAGTTGAAGAAAAAAACAATCGAGCAGATTGACAAGTTTGTTGTCGGTCCAGTCCTTGAGGCGCTTCGGTCTTATGATAAATGGCGGATACTCGTAATGCCCGACCATCCAACACCCGTACGAAGCTGCTCCCATTCAGCAGAGCCTGTGCCATTCGCAATGGCCGGAGACAATATAAAGGGGATTTTACAAACCGGTTTCGGTGAATCAAATTCAGCCAGGTCCGGCTTTAAGATTGAAAATGGTTTTGAATTGATGGAATATTTTTTAAAAAGCTAATAGCTTGACAAATAAAAAGAAATAAGATAAAAGGGCGATTTTTTATCGGGAAAATTATGAAAATACTTGTACAAAAATTTGGTGGAACATCGGTAGCAAATGCCGAAAAGATACGCCTGGCCGCCAGGCGTGCGATTGATGCGGCCAAAAAAGGATTAGGCGTTGTCGTTGTTGCCTCTGCAAGAGGAAAACAAACCGACGAGCTTGTAGCAGATGCTCGTGAGCTTCATCCCAATCCTCCTAAACGCGAGATGGACCAGTTGCTCAGTACCGGCGAAATTCAATCCGTCTCTCTTTTGGCTATGGCTCTTGATGCCATGGGATATAAATCCATCAGCTTTACCGGCAGCCAAATCAGAATGATAACTGACAGCGTCCATACAAAAGCAAGAATTAAAAGCATCGATGCCGAACGAATTCACAAACAGCTTGCCCAGGGCAAAATCGTTGTTGTTGCCGGATTCCAGGGCATTGACGAGCATGAAAACATAACTACGCTCGGTCGCGGCGGCTCAGATACGACCGCGGTTGCTATTGCCGCCGCTCTCGGCGCAAAAGAATGTGAAATTTATACCGATGTCGATGGTGTTTATACAAGCGACCCGCGAATTTTCAAAAAAGCTGTAAAAATGGACATGATCAGCTACGACGAAATGTTAGAGATGGCCAGCCTGGGAGCCGGTGTCATGCATTCGCGGGCTATCGAATTCGGAAAGAAATATGATGTTACAATTCATGTCAGAAGCAGTAGTGAACAAGTAGATGGGACAATAATTACTCATGAGGTGCCGCAAATGGAAGGCGTATTAGTTTCAGGCGCAACAATACAGAAAGAACTGGCAAAAATAGTTTTACTCGGAGTCGATAACGTTCCGGGTAACGCAGCAAAAATTTTCGCACATCTTGCAAAATACAAGGTGGTCGTAAACGATATTATTCAAACTGAAGTCAACCCGGAGACAGCCAATTTATCATTTATGATAAATATCTCGGACCTTGACAGCGCAAAGGAAGCACTCGAAGAAATTAAAAAAGAAATCAATGTCAAGGAAACATTCATCCGTGATGACATCGCCGAGATTTCAGTAGTGGGAGTTGGAATGAGAACTCACTATGGTGTTGCCGAGAAGATGTTCGGAGCATTAGCCGAGGCGAAAGTAAATATCGATACCATAACCACGAGCGAAATCAGGATTAGCTGTTCCGTCGATGAAAACCAGGCGGAGAAAGCTCTCGAAGCGGTTTGCCTGGCCTTCGAGCTGGACAAACCCGCGAAACAAAGAAACAAATAACTCGTGATGCGTCCTGCGTGATGCGTATTGAGAAACAGAGTAATATAAAATGACATGCGCAATACGACATACGCAATACTTGATACGAAGAAACTGCGCCATGAGCAATCACAGGCGAAGGTTCTTTTTTATTCTTTGCCTGCTCTTTACCACATTATTGATATTTCTGGATAATATCTATTTCGGGCACAAATGGCAGCTTTGTTCGACAACTGATACACAAAGCGAAAATTCAGATTTCGAAAAATATCATTCCGAAAACTTCACTGTTACAAATGTAGTCGATGGTGACACTCTCGATATAAACTACCCGGACAGCACAAAAAAATATACGCGAGTAAGACTGCTTGGAATCGATGCGCTGGAAATACATTCCGAATCCAGCCCGGAATATTATGGATTGCAGGTTTTCGACTTCGTAAAACAGTCTGTTGCAGGACAGGTAGTCACTATATATCTCGACGAAGGAAACGATACCAGGGGCAAGTATGGAAGGCTCTTAGCCTACGTTAAGCTGCCGGACGGGAGATTCTTAAATGAAGTCATGCTCAGTGAGGGTTTTGCCTATGCAGATACGAGATTCAGGCACAGCTTTTACAATAAATATAACCAGCTTCAATCCCGCGCCCGGACCAGCAAAAAAGGACTCTGGAAAAATATAACTCCTGAACAAATGCCTGACTGGCTGCAGTAATTAATTACAGCATATTATTCTATCGAAGGAATTTGTCATGTAATTTCCCATGGGCCGGACTTGGATTGGCCCGGGTCCCATGCACCATGGATAACTGTAAGAATCAAAATGTCAAAGTTTGTAATCCTTGATTTTACGATAAAGAGTTCTTTCACCTATGCCGAGGATTTTAGCGGCTTTCTCCCGGTTGCCTTTTGTTTTCGCTAAAGTTTCGGCAATAGCCTGTTTTTCAAGCTCGTTAAGTGATGCACCTGAAAATCCATCCTGACTTTGCTGCATAAGGTTGTTTCCTGAACCCAACTGCGGCCTTTTTACTATATCAGGCGGAATATCAATTACATCAAGCTGCCCGCGATCACACATTACCACCATTGTTCTTATCGTATTTCGAAGCTGTCGAATATTACCCGGCCAGTCATATTTCGATAGCGCTGCCAGTGCCGCATTAGTAATACCAGTAACTTTCGAGCCTACTTCAGATGAGGCTTCTTTGAGAAAGTAATCAATCAGCACAGGAATATCTTCAGACCTTTCTCGCAGGGCAGGCAGAGAAATATTCACTCCCTTTATCCGAAAATACAGGTCTTGTCTGAATTGTTTCTGGTCTATCAATTCTGGTAAATTCTGGTTTGTTGCACTGATAATACGAACGTCCACACCTATCGGTTTGTTCGAGCCGACAGGGACAACTATTCCATCCTCTATTACCCGAAGCAGCTTGGCCTGGGAATTCGGTGTCATATCGCCGATTTCATCAAGAAACAACGTTCCCTGGTTCGCAACCTCGAATAAACCCTTCCTGTCATTTGCAGCTCCGGTAAAAGCTCCTTTTACATGGCCGAACAATTCGCTTTCAAGCAATGTCTCTGTCAAGCCTGCGCAATTGACAGGCTTAAAAGGCTTGTTCCATCGCTTCGAGTTATTATGAATCGCCCTGGCAAGAAGCTCTTTACCTGTCCCGGACCGGCCTTCTATAAGTACCGAAATATTTGTCGGTGCAACCCGCCTGAGAACCTCGAAAATTCCTTTCATCACCGGACTGTGTCCCTGCACCCCTTCGAAATAAAATGCTTCGTTATCTTTTTTTGATTTTTCCGCCTGTCGTGCTTGTGTGGATGCAACATTTTGAGCAGCCTGAATTACCAGCGTACGAAGCTGAACTATATCAATCGGCTTAACAAGATAATCATATGCACCACGCTTTATAGCTTCTTTGCATGTATCGATAGTCGCGTATGCGGTTATTAAAATTACTTCGGTATGGTTATCCTGCTTTTTCGCTTCATTGAGAATAGTTAAACCATCAATATTGTCACCCAATTTCAAATCGGTAATAACAACATCAATCCTGCGGCTGTGCAGAATTTCCAGCGCATCTTTGCCATTATAGACTGCGATTGCCTTTTCACATAATTTCTCAAGCGCCTCTGCAAGCCCGTCCGCGTGCTCGCGCTCGTCATCAACAACAAGTATAATTCCCGCCTTCTGACTCAAATTAAAATCCCCTGATAATTTGTTTAATATTTTTCAATTACGCTGTTTATCTTCAGACAAGTCGAACATGTCTGACTTGTCCGATAAGAAGCTGTGCAATCGCAGCCTTTCTATTTTAGTAGAGGTAACTTCAGCGTAAAAACAGTTCCCTTTCCATGCTCACTTGCTACTTCTATAGTTCCTCCATGCCTTTCGATGATTTTCCTGGCAGTCGGCAAACCCAGGCCGCTGCCCTGTGGGCGGGAAGAATAATAAGCTTCAAATATATGCGGAAGATTTTCAGCGGTTATGCCGCAGCCGGTATCGAATATCTGAATTATAGCTACTTCATCCTGACTGTCGGTTTTTATCATTAACTCACCGCCATCAGGCATTGCCTGCTGAGAGTTTATAAACAGGTTTAAGATTACCTGTTTAATCATATCTGCATCTATTCTGCAAACAAGAGGCTCTTTGCACAATGATTCTCTCATTGTAATCGAGTGACTCGATGCCTGGGGTAAATAAAAATCTATCATGTCACTTATCAGCTCATTAAGGTCAACATTGCCAAGCTGCAGTTCAGTCCTGTCGAGATAGCGTAAGAAACCATCGAGTATCTGTTCGAGCCTGTCCGTCTCTCTTTCAACAACTGAGATTTTCCTAAGCGCCCTTCCTAAACTCCTGTCAGCTTTTTCAGATAACCTATCACCAACACTCGCGGAATTCAATTCAGCTAACTCTTCACTGATAAGCCTTAAATTAATCTTTATAGTCGAAAGAGGATTTTTGATTTCATGTGCAAGCTGCCCGGTCAGTTTGCTTAACTGCTCAAACTGCTCAAGATTATCTGTTTTGCCATCTGTCATGACCATAACTGATTAGATTTGTTTTAGATAGTACAAAAATAAAAAGTGCCTAAAGTGAGCTAAAGTGTCTAAAGTGAAATTTTAACTTTAAACACTTTAGGCATTTTAGACACTTATAACTTCTTTTTTAACCTTCTTCCTATTTGGCTTTTTTCATTTCTTTGAGAGCCGCCTTGCGTGAGAGTTTTAATCTGCCCTGCTCGTCAATAGATATTAATTTCACAGGTATCAAGTCGCCTACTTTACAGGCGTCATCAACGTTTTTAACATAACCATCACTCAATTCGCTGATGTGGCAAAGCCCTTCAACACCCGGAATAATTTCAATGAAAGCTCCGAATTCCTTGACGGAAACGACTTTCGAATTTTCGTAAATCTTTCCGATCTTTGGCGGCTGAGTAAGTGTTTCAATCATTTCCCTGGCCTTGAGATGACCATCGCCGCCAAGAGCGGCTACGCCTGCTTCCGCA
>CAYSHS010000125.1:0-8675 GCA_964430845.1 uncultured Pirellulales bacterium
TAATCTGGAGACTTGGCGGAAATCACAGCGACTATACTTTTGTTAATGACGAATTGAATGGTTTTCGTAATCAGCATGCAATTAGTGCAACAGGTAACAGGCATTACCTGCTTTTCGATAATGGTGATTTACACATTCCTCCGGTTTCACGGGCTGTCGAATATGAGCTGGATCCCAATACAATGACTGCCACGCTTATCTGGGAATTCCGTGAAAAACCGGACAGGTTTTCACACTATATGGGTAATACACAGCGTTTGCCAAATGGCAATACACTTATTAACTGGGCGGTAGGTTCTTCACCTAAGCTGACAGAGGTTCGACCAGATGGTACCAAGGCTTTTGAGATGAACTGGGTAAATGGGTACGAAGCTTATCGTGTCTGGCGTTGTAAATGGAACGGTAAGGCGCTGGAACCTTCTCTAACCATCGAACAGAAAGCTGATACCGTATTTTTGATTTTTAATAAATTCGGTGACCATAATGTTGACTATTACTGTATTTATGGTGGAACAAGTCCGGAGCCGACAACTTTATGGTCTTTTTCCGATACGACACTGGCCGCCATTACGGATTTTCCAGGTTCCGGCACATATTATTTCAGGGTGACGGCGGTTGATGTCAATGGTACTGAAAGCGGCTACTCGAACGAGAAAAGCGTTTATATTTCAGAATCATCTCCAGGAACAAACCTGGTTAGAAATGGCGATTTTTCTCAGGGAATTTCAAACTGGACATGGGGGACGGACAGCTCTGCTTCTGCGAATTACGAAGTAAAGAACGGGCAATTCCATTATATAATTACCAATGGTGGCTCTGCATGGTCGTCGGTACAGTTGCGGCAGGATAATATTCACCTGGTTCAGGGGAGGTATTATCTTTTTGAATTTGACGCATGGGCCGATTCGCCTCGTTCGATTGAAGCAAAAGTCGGACAGGATGTTTCACCATGGACAAATTACAGCCAAATCGGTCCAACGTATATTACAGCTCAGAAACAGCATTTTTCCTATCTTTTTACAATGGATTATGCATCAGACTATGATTCACGTGTGGTTATAAATACTGGTACGTCAGATATCGATGTTTATATAGATAATGTATCACTAATGTATATTCAGGCACAGTAAAGATATTTTTGAGGAATGATTATGAGAATTAAAAACGTATTTTTAATAATACTAATATTTAGCCTTACCCTTTCTGTTTTGGATATTAGTTATGCGGGCGTTCCCAGCGCCGGGTACATGAATACAAATGAAGACTTGCCTGAAGATTTCCCTGAATTTTTCATTATACAGGATGGGCTTACTGCGCCTGGATATTTGGTTGGCAATGTTAAATCCGAGATAGAAGATGTGTGCAGTTACAACTTAGTTCTCGAAAACTCCGGGTATCCTGTGGCTTATAGCAAAACCCAGAGCTTTGGGGGACTGGTAGTAAATGGTTTGCTCGCCTCGCGAAGTGAAATTGAGGGAATGAAAAAGAAGTACGAATGGTTTCTCAGGGATGAGTCATCTGATTTTGAAGATGTCTTTCAGATGGGAAACGGCTATCTTGCGGATAATCATGATTTCCAGCTTCTGCCCAACGGGCACGCGTTAATGCTTTGTTATGATACGCAAACAATCGATATGAGTCAGGTTGTCGAGGGCGGCCAGCCAAACGCCCAGGTGACCGGCTCTGTTATTCAGGAGCTGGATGTATTTAAAAACGTTGTCTTTCAATGGAGAAGCTGGGACCATGTCCCGATTACCGATTCTTACCAGGATTTGACTAAAAATAAGTTTGATTATATCCATGTCAACTCCATGGATTTTGACGAATCTGATGGTAATATTATCTTGTCATGCAGGGAAACATCGGAAGTTATCAAGATAAGCAGGGCTACGGGTGACATTGTCTGGCGTATGGGCGGAAAAAATAACGAGTTTACATTTATCAACGAGCACGAAGAAAATGCGCCGCGCTATTTCAAATTACAGCATGATGCACGCCGTCACCCCAGTGGCACTCTCACTATGTTCGATAACGGCTCCGATGGTAAAGACATTTCGAGACCATACTCCAGGGCGGTCGAGTACATGCTTGATGAACCCAATAAAACTGCAACTTTGGTGTGGGAATACAAACCCGATCCGAATATTTTAGCCTTAAACGGGGGCAATGTTGACCGCCTCGAAAATGGAAATACTACAATCCGATGGGGTGATGCCGCAAAGCAGGGTGATGCGGCCGCAATGACAGAGGTTGACCCTAACGGCCGGCTTGTATATGAAATATGGCCCCAGGAAGGAGTTACAGGCAGTTTTACCAGGGCTGTATGGCCTTACAACAGTTTAATTCGCTCAGTAGAATGTTATGAGCTTATGGAAGGCAACACGTATATATTTGATGATGTTTCTGCTGCTACCGGGGTTTCTATAAAAGTGAATTCTCTCGATGGAGACTGTTATAACCAGGTTAATGTAGCAAGAGAGCCTTTCGCTCCGCTTTACCCGAAGTTTCCCGGAACAGCGCAGAGAGTTCTGCCTGTTCGGGTAATCATCTCACAATATTCGATAATTTCCATCTCGGCAACTATTTCTTTTGATGTGAACAGCTTCGATTTTAAAGACCCGAACTCTTTGACTGTTTATTACAGGCAATACAGGGACAGGGGATTGTTTATACCATTATCTACGGTATATAATTATGCAACCGGAAAACTCAGGGCGACTGTTTATGCACAAACAAGTTACGTGGACGATATTGGGGAATTTATATTCTGTTACCCTGATGTGGAGCACATAGCGAATCCGCCGATTTTAATTGAGCCGCAGGACAATAGCACTGTGAACCAGGATTTGCCTGTTTCGTTCTTTTGGACCCCGAGAGGTCTTGTTAATAACTACCACCTGCAAATATCTACAGACCCGAATTTTGTTACACTGCTAATTGATGATGCGAATTTCGTGGAGTCACGATATACCTTGGAAAATACAGAGCCGAATACGGGTTATTACTGGCGTGTCAGCACAATTAACAATGCGGGGGAAAGCCAGTGGTCCCAGGGCTTCTTTGAAACTGTCCCGCCTTTTATAGAAGTAAATGTCCCGGATGCAAACGAGCAGTGGCAGGCCGGCCTTGAATATTATATCCGGTGGCAGGACAATCTCGATGAAAATGTTATAATCGAATTATATAAAGCTGACGTATTTGTAGAAGAAATAGCTTCTGTCTCGGGCACCGGCGCCTATCTATGGGAAGTGGATTTGGGACTTGAACCCGGAGATGATTATAAAATAAAAATCAAAAGCTCTGTTGATGATGCAATCTACGATGTGAGTGACAATAACTTTTCGATTATAAATTAATCAAGAGTTTTGTAAAGGTTCAATTAATCCGGAATCTCGAATTTATAGCCTATTTCCCGGATTGTATGAATAAAAGTCGGGTTATGGGGATCGGGTTCTATCTTGTTTCTTAATGTAGTGACGAACCTGTCTATGCTGCGCGAGCCGGTAAAGCAGTCGTATCCCCAGACATTATTGAGTATGTCATCCCGCGTTAAAGCTCGTCCCTGTCTTTTGAGAAAATACTCGAGCAGCCTGAACTCTTTTGGCGAGAGTTTTATTTCGTTTCCTTTACAAGTTAGTTTCCTTGAAGTGATATCGAGTCGAAAATCGGCAAATTCGTAAATATCCTGTTCTGTTTGCCTGCTCCGTCTCAAAAACGCAGCCGCACGTGCTAAAAGCTCTTTTATACTGAACGGCTTGGTGACATAATCGTCTGCGCCGAGATTTAGACCAAGAATTATATCAGATTCCTCTCCTTTGGCTGTAAGCATTATTATCGGCATATCGAGTTTTTCCCTGCGTATTAGCCTGCATATCTCGTAGCCGTTTATCTTAGGAAGCATTATATCAAGAATAATCAAATCAGGCTTCGTATTAAGAGCGGCGTTCAGGCCTTCTTCGCCATTGATTGCAGTTAATACAGCATATCCTGTGTACTCAAAATTATCCTTTAGCCCGCGAAGCATCGATGAATCATCTTCTATTATTAAAACTGTTTCCATGTTATTTATTGTTCTATGGTAAGATAGGGATTTTTACAATAAACGTGCTTCCTTTTTCAGGCTGGCTTTTTACTTCGATAGTTGCTTTATGCGCATCGAGAATGAATTTCACGATTGATAATCCCAGACCTGTTCCTTCAGCACGGCGGGAAAGGGTACTATCAGCCTGGTAAAACCTGTCGAATATCTTTCGCATCTGTCTTCGTGTCATTCCTATCCCGTTGTCCTTTACAGAAAAACATACGTTTTTACCTTCGCTGAAAACTTTTAATTCAATCTTCTTATTATCATAAGTATATTTGTATGCGTTATCTAAAAGATTTACAAGCACGGTTACCATTGCGTCTTTATCTGCTGATATTGACGGCAAATCACCATTAATTGTTACAGAAAAGGCACAATTATTCTGATTAAATTTTGTTTGTACAGCTTCGACTGCTGATTTGGCAATATCTGCCGGACTAACTTTTTCAAACTCGAAGACCTGTTTGTTACGTTCCATTCTCGAAAATGTCAGGAAATTATCAATAAGGCTTGTTAAACGTTTGTTTTCCTTGCAAATCAGTTCCAAATATTCTTTTGTTGTGTCGAGGGCATCCTGCCCTCGTTTTGAGTAGTTTCCTTCAAGCAGTGTGTCGGCAAGTACTCTCATGGATGCAAGGGGGGTTTTTAATTCGTGCGTGATAGTCGCGATAAAATCATTCTTGAGCTTATTCATTTTCATCTGCCTGCCAATAGAGCGGCCTGCAAGCCCACCTGTTGCAAGAATGAGTACTATAACCAAAACTCCGGCCCAAATATAAATCGCAACTTGTTTATTAGCGGCGTTTTCAAAGACTTTATTATTAGCGAAAAATAATTCGATATGCCAATCTCTCGAATTTTCTCCCATAGGTATTTTTAAGAAGGCATTTGAAACTGTTTTTTCTGTACCTGATACATATAATCCCTCATTATCTGTTATTCTGTAAATAATGTCTGAGCCTGTAAATGTTTTATTGAAATTCTCAAAATCATGCCTGATGGAAGAACCTGACCATAAAAAAAGAAAACCTCTATTTTCCGATTGTTTGAATTTTCCATAAACTTCTTCCGGCACATCTAACCGAAATACATTCTGTAAGGCTGCATGACTCAAAGATATATCTTTATTGTAACTCTGTGCGGCTATATTTGAAATTTGTTCCGCGGCGAGTAGTTTTTTCGTTTTGTCAATACGGTCTTTAAGTATATATGATTTTTCTTCCCATAATTGTAAAGTTTTACTTTGAACAAAAATCCGTGTCGCGGAATCCATAGGCAAAAAATGTGAGTCACCGGTTTCATAACTGATTGCTGAAAAGCTTAATCGGTCCAAAGCTACTATTGCATTGGGTTCGTCGAACATTCCGGCGAACATAACTCTTGCCTGTGCGCACAGGGATGCCTCATATGATGATATATTAGGTGTGATTCTTCCTCCCCATCCGGCCATCTCGAAAAATGCCTTGGCTTTCTGTGTATTTCCATCTTTTTGAAAACATCTTGCTGCTCCAAGGATTGCTTTTCGCCAATTAATATCCGTTGCGTTTTTTGCAAGCGTCACACTTAATGATTCATATGCCCATTCAGCCTCAGCAAAATTTTTTTCTACAAATTCAAGTTCCCATGCTTCTTCAAATTCTTCCGGTGGTTCAGATTCATCGAATAATTTTGATTCGATAATCGGGTATGCAATTTTTCCCGACTTGTCGAATATAACAACACCATTAGGTTCTTTATAGCTCGAATTATCAGAAACAATTGAATGAAAGATTTCAAAAACATTTACGTCTGCGATTCCTGTTGGAACTATTATTCTTTCATCCCAAATTTTATCTAATGCGTTTATCTGTTCATCAACGCGCCTGGAATATTCATCGATCAGCAACTGACGAGCGGCAAACTGGACGTTTTTTACGGCCTGGGTCATAAACCATAGCAGGCAGATAGTGGGCAGTATCACTGCCACCGCAAGCAGTAATATCACCCATCGAAAATCACTGTAAGTATCAGGTTTAATTTTTTTCATAACATTATTTCGACTGTGTGACGATAGAAACTTTTCTGAAACGACTTTCATCTGACGAATCTATCACTTTTTGCCGATTGAGATACACTTAGCATATTTTTCATCAATGTATCCAGTGTTTTAAGTGCATTTGTTTTAAACCAGACTACTGAAAAAAGGATTACAAAGGGAAATGGTAAAAATGGAAGCAGAGAGAACTTGATAATCCTGCTCCATGGCTGACCCTGCTGATGAACAAAAGTAATTCCAAAAACAACCAGGAACATAGCAATCATTCCGATCATAAAAAAAATCAGAAACAGCAATACCTTTTTAATATTCCCAAGCTCCGCCTTTAATGTAATTTCATTATTATCAACGGAGATGTTTGCACTTGATATCATTTTTATGGGATTTGGACGATTTCCCCAGGGAAAACCTTTGTGCACAACTTCCAAATATGACTCATCGCTTCGAATAATTTCAAAACCGTGAGGCAAAAGAGTATTTCGTGCGATTTCTATTGCCTTTGCCGGTTCGCCGTCAAAGTTTTCCGTTCTTTCGTATGTCAAATCCATCTTAAGTCCCTGAATTTTCGTTGTTTTCTATTTTTCAAGTTTATACTGAAATTCCGTGATAATACCTCCACCGACTGGAATTAATTTTTCATTTCGCAATTCAATACGGCCGTCCTTTTCTGTTCGCTGCATATCTGCAGGATTCGTCGAGACTAGTTTAGCGCCTTCGGGAAGCAGATAAGTCTCTATCCTAAGCGTTGGGATTCCTACATTGGGTGAATGTGCCAAATGAAACGAGAATGTATTTTCTTTTCCTGTAACTGGTTTTATCATTCCGGTCATGGTTCCTTCGGATGAATAGGTGAATATCTCACCTGGATTTACAGGCTCGTTCAATGTCACATCATACAGGAATATGTTCCCATCATGAGTGGTACTGAATTCGAGCGGCTTGCCTTTGTTATCCTGCATTGCTGTAACTCGTGCAAAATCGGAACTCATAAAGTTGAATTTATTCATAGGCGAGCTGCCGTTGTTTTTCTGTATCATTAAACTTTTACAAATAATCATACCATCAGGTGTTATATCAGAATGAGATTCCTGAGTGTAGGGCTTTTCCGGAACATTTGAATTGATTTGTTTGGCAAAAGCAATCATTTCTTCAGGTATCGGCGTTGGTTTGTTGTTCTTATCCAGTGTTGAGAAAACCAGTACAAAAGGCTGTGCGTTTGAACCATCGGCACTTCTAAAATTCATGTGTGACGGGGAATTTATCCTTATAAGATATGCCTTGCCCGGTTCAAGTTTTACTGGTAGGGTACAGGTTGTTTTCGTGTTATCATAAGAAGCGTTACCTTTAGTTTCAGGGAAAGGATAGTTCCATCTAACCCATGACCAGCTTCTATCCATCATTTCCTTGTTGAAAGTAACGCTGATTTCAGTTGTATCAGGAGAAACTTTATTTGAATAATTCTCGGGTTTAATACTGATTACAACAGGTTCTTTTGCTGATATCGCTTCTTTATATTCAGGCTGACCCTTTTCAATCCACCAGTTTTTCCATGCGTTCTCATCATCCTTGAAATAAACTCCCGTGATATTCGCCAGCGCAAGACGAGAATATACTCGCACGTTTCCATTGCCATGATTTACAAGCCCGATGAGAGTTGGTACCGCTTTCATATCTTTAATTTGTGCCAGGCCGCGAACCGCCATCCATTTAGGACGATTATTGTTCATCGGTTCTTCCGCGATTTTAATTAAAACGTCAACCGCTTCTTTTGCTTTTGCATTACCAATAGCAGCGATAGCGGCTACACGTCTTGTAAAATCGCCGCTAAGTGCTTCTCGTGACCATTCCTGTAAAATTAATTTCTTTTCAATATCATTAGCCAGCTCATAACGTGTCTCATGTTTGAAGTAAGGCGCAAAACTCTGCTCGAAATGTTCTATTGAATCTCGCGTCTCTTGTTCAAGCAACCCCATGCCGCTGCGATCTAATTCAGGTCCGGAAGAATTTGACTGAGCATTATTTGCTGTTACATCCTGTTTTTGGTTGAGCTTTTTATATTGAATCTCAATCTTTTTAGCTTGTTCATCGACAGACAACAATTTGAGCAGGCCTACTGAACCTTGTTGAGTAATAAAAGCATAAACTGGCTGGTCACCTTCTGTGTTCCATACCATTATTTGTTTTGAGTTTGGTTCAATTTGCCTACCTTTCATTTTATCGAGCAGTTCCTGACCGCTCATTTCATCCCACATTCGACCGGGCAAAGTTTCAATTGCCATATACATACCAATCAGACCAATTTCTTTACTCTCAAAAACTGCAATTATATTGCCGCCGTTATCAATAAGCCATTTTACATTTTCTCCGGCTTCTTCAGGTTTTTGTTCATCATCTGGAATACTCAATAATTTATCATTGTCCAAATCCAGCGCACGATCAGTGTAATTATCTACAGGATGGATAATGTTATAAATTGTAAAAGTTTTCGGTTGTTCGAAATCAGAATCGGGATTTTGGATTGTTATCCCGTATTTAGCTTGATTGTTCAATATCGTT
>CAYSHS010000126.1:0-8658 GCA_964430845.1 uncultured Pirellulales bacterium
GTCGGTGCTGTTATCGGGGTGAGCTGGTCGGTCATGCCGTATATGACTATTTTGTCCATGCTGTGCAGTGCGATGTAGGCAAGAGCTGCTACGAGCTGCCTGGCATAAAGGAACTTCGCATCCATCGAGTGACTTGCATCGAGCAAAAAATAAATTGTTACATCCTCTTCCAGCTCGAACAGCTTAATCATCAAAGATTCGAGCCTTGCATAAACTCTCCAGTCAATCGCACGATGGTCGTCACCAATGGAATATTCACTGTAATCAGCGAACGTTATTCCGACTCCCTTTTTTGTACTCCTGCGGTCGGCCTGGAGGGTTCCGCCGAGTACCTTGCGAGCCAGAAGGTACAGCGATTCGAGCTTTCGTATAAATGCCGGGTCTGTTAGTAACATAATGAGAATTCCTTTCTCAGGAAGCAGCGGCATTAATAACAGTACGAATTATCTGGTCAGGTGTTACACCTTCAGCTTCACCTTCGAAGCTCAATATGAGCCTGTGCCGCATAGCCGGGATGGCGACTGCTTCTATATCTTCTGTTGCTACGTGATACCTGCCCGATAAAAGAGCACGAACACGCGCCGCGGCTAAAATTGTCTGTGCCGCTCTTGGCGAAGCCCCGTGACGTACATATTTTTTTACATCATCCGGAGACTGAGGGTCACGAGGATGGCTCAGGCGGACAACGCGTATCAAATAGTCACGAATGCTCTCTTCGATAGGGACATGCCTGACAGTGCGCCCCATTTCGAGAATTTCCTCTCCTGTAGCGACAGGATTGATTTCAGGCTCGGTAATTCCCCCTGTTCGTTTAAGAATCTCTGCAAATTCGCTGTGGTTCGGCATTTCCACATGCAGCTTAAAGAAAAACCTGTCAAGCTGTGCTTCAGGAAGAGGGTAGGTTCCATCCTGCTCGATTGGATTTTGTGTCGCAAGAACAAAAAACGGCTTCGACAAAGGATGTGTTATCCCTGATACCGTTACATTTTTTTCCTGCATTGTTTCAAGCAGCGCCGACTGTGTTTTCGGAGTAGCCCTGTTAATTTCATCAGCTAACAGGATATTACAAAAAACAGGTCCAGGCTCGAACTGGAAAACCTTTTGCTCACCCCGCTGAATAAGAATATTCGAGCCGACTATATCGGCAGGCAGCAAATCGGGGGTAAACTGAATGCGCTTAAAGCTCAGATGCAGCGCACTTGCGATAGTATGTACTAAAGCAGTCTTGCCAAGACCGGGAACGCCTTCGAGCAGGACATGTCCGCCGCAGATTATGGCATTCAGGACTTTGTCAATTACTTCTTCCTGGCCAACCATAAATTTCTGTATTTCTTTTTTCAGAATATTAAACGTAGAACGA
The DNA here is from genome assembly GCA_964430845.1 of uncultured Pirellulales bacterium. Lineage (GTDB taxonomy): Bacteria > Planctomycetota > Phycisphaerae > Sedimentisphaerales > Anaerobacaceae > JAFGPS01. Next base: position 1,361 of record CAYSHS010000126.1, read on the forward strand.
AACTGTTCTGTCGCTTTCTGAGCTTCTTTGGAATCCAATTCGCCCTGCTTACCGCGTCCTGTATGCTTCGCTGAAGAGCTGAGCGGCATGTAATCTTTGGCCTGTGATTTTTCACCTGATGTCTGTGATATATGGTCTGTCATTGCTTAATTTCCTTCGTCTATGTTATGAATATTTTCAAAATATGCTTTTACACCTGCTTTTACAGCTTCAGGCACATCCTCTCGTCTGACAAACGATTCTATCTGCCGCATATATTCCTGCGGGTCACGCTCAAGCGTACCAACAGTACTGCCGCCGCCTGAGCCGGATTCTTCAGTTGACGTTATGGATGGACCTGTGCCCTGCGCTGCCTGAAGCTGAGTTATCTGACCATTGGGAGCATCTTTCCCGGGTTCAGTGTTTTTGGCATTACTCGTACCAGTGCCGGCATCAAGGCCTCCCGGATTTGGACTGTTTGCCTGCATTTGTCCATTGCCATTCTGACCCATTCCGTTCTGGCCGGGCATATTACATAAACCCATCTGGCTTTGGGCAAGAGAGTTCAACATTCCCTGCATCATGGATTGTGCCTGCTGTCTTGCAGACATCTGCTGAAGAAACTGGCCCATATTGCCAAGATTCTGATTTGCAGTCTGAGCCATCTGCTGCATTTGCCCGCTGAACTGCTGTGCATTTTGAGACTGGCTGTTTTGCATTTGGTTTTGTATTGACTGGCTAAGCTGCTGAGCTGACTGATTTAATTGCTGTGCCATTTGTGCCAACCGATTGGCTGAGGATTGTCTGCCCTGCTGATTCTGATTATTCTGCCGGCCGTTTTGGTTCTGCCCACTGGTAGATTGCTGAGCTGTGCCTGACTGGGAACGAGCGGCTTCTTCGGACATACGTGCGGCCATGGCTTTGAGTTTCTCGATTTGTGCCTGCTGAATTTCCATTGCAGCCTGGGGGTCTATTTTGAAATTCTGCATCTCCTTCGATGCGGCTTCGTAATCTTTTTGAGTTAATTGATTTCCGAGAGCTTTCGATGTATCATCCTTCTGAAGCTGCTTTCCCATACGCTCTAAAAGCTGCTCTGCCTGGCGCTGCGCCAGCTTGGATAAAACATCACCAAGCTCTTTTTCAAGTTGAGCGTATTGCCTCATAGCATCTTTTATATCGGGTGTCTCTTTCAGCTCATCGACACGTTTTCTTACATCGTTCATGTCAACAATATCATCGAGCTTCTTTTCTTCAAGCTCCTGATTGAGCTGCTCGGTAATTTCTTCAATCTGCAGGTTAATCGACTGTGTGCTTTCGAGAACGAACTGTTCCTGCTGTCTTTTCCGGATTACACGAGGACTATCATCCTTGAATCCCATCAAAATCGAAGTCAGAATCAGGACAAATGCAATAGCTATCATACAGGTCGGGCATTTATAACGAATTGACTTGATGGAAACCCTTGAAACTGCTTTGTCAGTTTGCTCAGCCTGCAGCGCGTAAAATCCGCTCTCTTTTCCCGCCCTGTGAAAACCCGAATACGAGCGTACACTGTCCTTTAACGAAAAATGCCTGTCTGTAAACCTTGCGGCCTGAAAATGTGAATGTCTCAGGAAATACCAGCAGCAGGCGCCAATAAATAAAGAGACTGTAAATACAAGCGGATACCACATAAAGGGGACATGATAGCCGCGTATGATATAAAACAACGCTATTACTGTAATACATGCGCCACCGGCAGCAAGAGAGCAAATCACCACTGTCAGGCCAAGATGCTTGTTCAATCTGCTCCTTACCCTGCTTATAAAATTATCTATATGTTCCATAATCAGTTCTTTCCCCAATGGTTACACCTTAATTAATTTTTATTTTCAAGTCTCTGTATTAAAGTATTATATTCCCCTATCGATTTTTGTGATAAAGATGTCGTATCAAACGAACGCCAGTTTTCGACTGCCTTATCAAAAAGATTATTGCGATTTAAGAAAAATATATACCTCTGCATATTAGTCCAGGGCTTGTCGGATTTTATACTCATTTCAACCGCTTTTCGCCATGACTTTTCCGCATCATCCAGTAATCCCTGTCTTTCCTGGTAAAACGCAAGCGTCTGCCAGGATGTATCTTTAACAACAGAAAGAGTCATCAAAGCATCTGCACGAGCAATAACTTCCTCAACAGAAAAAATCTTCTCGCTCGTAACAAGAGACAGCATTGAATTGCTGCCCTGCTGGTTCATTGCGTCTGCAATTTGCTCAAGACTATAAAGCTTTTTAAGTATTTCCAGGCGTTTTTCAAAAGTCATGTTCATAGAATTCATATATCGTGCCAAAACCTGGTGTGCGGCCAGAACGTCATTATTTCGTATCATGCTGCTGTTCTGCAAGCCTCTGAAGTTCTCTTGAAATCGCTTTATTAAAGCAAAGGTGGATTCTATTTCCTGAAGCGTGTTTTGCCCGATATTCGACGACTCATCAGCAAGCAACAGTAATGCGGCTCTGCAACATACCAGTTGAAGGATGTTTGAAGAAAAGTACCCGTAGTTTAAAGACGACAGCAACTCGTCGGAAACAGCAAGAAAAACGTTCAACTTTTCAGCCTTCCAGTCTGTTCCGGTTATAAGGCGAACATAGCCGGTAATTAACGCTGATGAAAAACTATCTCTTAAATCCAGGTTTGGATCGTATATTGACTTGGAATTAGTTAACATGTTTAAGAAGCCGTTCGGGTCTCCATCCATGAGCATACTCATCTTGTCTGCAAGATACAGTTGAAAATCCGGACTCTCCAATGTATTTATATTTGGCGGCGGTATGGAGCTTATCGAAGTCAGCTCTATATTTTTTGCCCGTTCATTGATGGCTTTCGATATATATGGCAAAGAGCTTAAATCCTGAATTAAAAGCAATAGCGCTTGTTTTTTCAGGTTATCGCTCTGAAATGGAATTTCTGAAAATTCCTGAGCTAGCTTTTTCATCCTTTCCTGTTTGGCTGTAGTTAAGTTTTCCTGCCACGGCTTCTGGACGTTACGATGCGCATAAAGAAGCGCTTTTATATAATATTGCCAGTCATTACGCGGGATATATGACAAAGATTCATTAATCTTATCTTCCATTTGCGGGTCATACAGCCCTCTCGAATCAAGGCGAATTTTCTCTATATTATCCCTGACAAACGACTTTAGCAGTGAATTGTCCTGATATTGTATGAGCAAGGCGAGAGAGCAAGAGCTTGTTTTAAGGTTGCCATCTTCATAGTTAAGTATCTTCATCACTGCATCATTATCTTTTAAAAGCAGACTAATCTCAAGCATAGCAAGCTCTGATACAGTTGCAGTTTGACGAGCTGGTCCTCTGAACATATTGGACATTAAGCTGTTATATGCCCTCAACCTGTCGCGACTATCCATATATGCGTATAATACTTTCAGCGCTAAATCAGGCTCTCCCACCTGACTAACTGCAGCTCGATACCCGGCTGCTGACCCGCAATCGAGCGAACAAAGCGTCCAAGCAAATTATTATAAACATCCCAGCTAAATGTTGGATATTCCGAGCTGCTTTCTATCAATAAAGGCATCGCCGCATCGATAAGCTCATCGTAAATCTGAAAACCAACCCAGCTCTCGAAACCATGAATTGTCATCATTCGCCACTGCAATGGAAGCTTTTCATCGTCCTGATCTTTTTTATAATATTCTTTTACAGGTCGGATTGTTTCAACTTCAGGTTCAAATCCGAAAACAGGTCTATACCTGTAAATAGTAGCCATCATTTCAATTTCCTTCGCGAGAGACGGATAATCTCCGTTTTGTGCCTGCCGGCTTGCCCAGCTAATTGTCGAATCGAGTAACCGGTTATCGTTCCATTCCTGGCTCGCAAACAACCTGCTGAAAATTTCTGAAATTCCCGATGCGTTTCCGCCGCCCAGGCAGGGTCCTATCTGCTCATAAAAAAACTTAACTGTATCGAACTTATCGAGAATGGGTATGCCCGGATTCGATGAGCGCGTATAGTTATATACAATTTGACTTTCAATACTAGAAAAATAGCTGTCCGGGTAAACCTGGAGACCTTTATTATCACGCATCAATATAATAAAGATATTAATGCATTGAATCTCATTTCCATTTTGTGTAAAACGGGAAAGTATTCTGCCGGTCATATCCTGCCCGAACGGTGATCTCATCGCACCGGATTTCAAGCCCTGCTGATAAAGGTCTCCGGCCTTGACGATAATTTTCAAGACGAGGTCGGTATCGAGAACATTAATGGATGTAAGAATATTATTTATATAAGAGTCAAGCCGTCCGGAACTTGAATCAAGCTCCTCGATTCGTTTGATATTAAGAAACGCACTTACAGCAGGATTCACAAAATCGCTGAAAGCAGATGAATTGTCAATAGTCTCCTGTCTCGTAAAGATTCTCTGGTCGATAAGTACCTGGACTATATTGATGTTAGGCATATTGCGGTTCTGAGTCCATGAATTCACAATCCAGTCTGCGCTGTTAAAACGTTTGATAATATCGAATCTTTGCTCGAACGAAAGATTTCTGTTCACGAGATAACCTGACAGTTGATTGTAGTATTCAGGCAGTCGTTCATAACGCTGCAGATTTCGAATAATCCTTTCGGTCTGCGAAGAGAACCTTGCATATACATTCTGAAGCTGGTCTTGCTTTTGGCCCAAAACAAAGAATATATAATGATTCATAAACAAGTTGTCAGCAGAATTTACAAGATTATTATTTTGTGTGAAAAACTCGGTTGCAGCAGAACCAAGAGCGGCCATCTGAGCCGAAGACCAACTGCTTTTTATGCAATCACCAGTTTTCATGAGTTTTTCTACCATAGTATTTAGTAATTCCCTGCCTGTGTTCTGCCTGGAATCGGAAGTATTCAGTATGACACTTTTTACTGTATTAATAAAATTATTCGGATCACCTGTAAGTAATTTTTCACAACAACTGGCCAGCACAAGGTTAAACCGGTCTATTGCTGTATTATCAAAATTCGAAAACAGGGAATTCAGGTCAACCTTTGCAGCCTGCTCTGTGAGACTGTCACGCACAAACTCTAACGCATCAGGCTCGTTTATCAATAACGCCAGTATTCTCTGCTTTATCATAGGTTCATCGAAATTTACTTTCGTGTACTGCTTAGCCAGGCGAACTATTCTCTCCTTATGCGAAACCAGCGGGATATGCCCATCCTGTGTCGAATCCGGCAACGAAGATAAAACTACATCAGCAAAATAACGAATATCATCACGCGAGATTCCTTCCAGGCATTTTACTATATTTTCTTCGACTTCCTTCGTATATAATAGAGAGCTTTGTGTGGAAACCTTTTGCCGGCATTTCTCTATCACACCTGTAAGCATCGAGCTTTTTCCATATTGTGCCAGAAGCACCCATGTATCGAGGCTCATACCAAGAAAGCTATTCTCGTTACTCAACTGTTTTTGTATCAGCTTGTCCTTGTTAATGATTAGACGGATTTCGAGCATGGATTTTTCGATAGAGCTTACATTTACCTGCACTGGCAGGCCGGGCTGAAACTGATTTTGTTGACGCAATTGCTCTGACATTATTTGAGCCAATATATCCGGATTGATGCTTTGTCCGGAACTAATCATTGAACCGCTGGCAAAGGCACCACCTCTGCCGACAGGCGGAGAACTCATAATCATTCCCCCCCTGCCAAATCCTGAACCGTTAACAACCATCGGCAGGCTCGTACGCTCCCTCAATTCGACACTGACACTCTCCGATTCAACTGATGATACATTTCCACCGTCTGTTTTAAACTGCTCGTAGGCGTCTGATAATTGTTCCGCTAATTTAGTCCAGTCAGGCTCGTTCTTTAATTTAACGAAATCAGCCAGTAATACCTCATAATATATATCAGGCAAATCCTGGTATATTTTCCAGCCCTCTATCACAAGCGGCATGGCCTTCATAACCATCTCGGCATTAATTTGCCCGACAGCTCTATTCATTTGTGCACGTTTCCTGAATTCATCCAAAGACATTAATCGCCAGATAACCGAAAGCTGTGAATCAGCAATGACTTTCAAATAATAATCTTTTAATTCGTTCACATCCAAAGTCGTAACAGACTGCGGGCTATTTGCTGCTATCTCCGGAGGTGGCGGGAGGAAGCCCCGTGAAGAACCTCGTCCCAGGTTCTGCGGCGGAAACGACATAAAAGATCCCCGGGAATTTGCCATGATGCCGCGTATGGCACTGGTAAATTTCAATTCCCTTGCAAGCTCGGGATAATTTCCCGATTCAATTTGTTTATTTGCCCATTCTATTATCGAATCAAGGTCGCCCGGGTTCCAGTTGTTATTTTGAAAAACGATTGTCCAGAATCCGGATAAGCCGGAAGCATTGCCCTTTCCAAAATAAGGGCCAACAAGCTCGTATAAATTTTTAATCGCTTCAACGTTAATTACATTATTATCAGATACTATCTGTCGATAGCGGTCATATACAGTTTGGGAAATTCTCTGCAAATAGTTTCTGTCCAAAATCACCTGTGGACTGTTTGCATCACGAACAAAACTGGTCACAATGCCCAAATCCGCAAGCGAATAGTAACTACTATCTCTTTGCTGCAAAATTGATGAGATAAACTGGTTCTTTTTGCCACTTACCGAGTCAGAAGCGTTCACTCCTGCTTTATCGAGAAAGAAAACAGCTTTGTTTATTAGTTTCAGGCATAAGTCACTATCCTGCCACATCGTGGAGTTCAAAAGGCCGGTTACATATTGCCTGATTTGCGATTCGTCTGGATTTAAGTTAATTTCCTGCAGGCTTTTGGCTTGTAAGAATTCCTCTATCTGCTTTGTCTGGATAAATAAATCTTTTAACAGCTCCCTGTTTTGCTCAACTTCCTGGCGTGTCAAAACATTATAGTTCATCAGATATGACAATATGTTGGACTGGTTCTCGCGGCTCATCGCACTTTGCACAGGCTCAGTTTGATAAAACCTCTTGATAATATCTATCTTTTTTTCCAGCGGAAGATTCTTTCCACGCATAAAACGACCAAGAGTATTATTCAATTCATACAGATTCGTATAACTCGAAAGTCTTTGCCGAATTTCAGGCGGGCATCGTTCTATTGCAGGCTGGATTTTATCTTCTTTTTCTGACAATACATAAAAAACGACAATATTGCTTATCATGCTTCTTGGATTATGATTCTGATTAGAGTTAGCCAGAAGCTCTGCTGAAACATCCGCAAGCATGGAAAGCTGCTTTTGTGTCCAGTTGCTCTGAATATTATTTGCTTTATTTGTCAGCTCCT
>CAYSHS010000127.1:0-8657 GCA_964430845.1 uncultured Pirellulales bacterium
CTCGGCTATTGACTTCAATTTTTCAGAAGCCCTATTTTTTAATAATGTAAGGGTAGGTAAAAAACAAATAGTTTCGCGATTTGGGCCATAACAATCCCTGTCAGCGTTTTTTGGAGTTAATTATGGCAAGTAAGATATATAAACTTGTAGATGTGGACAAACCCAATTTATACCGGGATATTTTCCCATATTCCGAGTTTCCGAAAGTGGTTTTCGACAGGAAGAAAGTTCCTTTCGATATGCCGGAGAATATGTGGATAACCGATACGACTTTTCGTGACGGCCAGCAGGCCAGGCCGCCTTATAAACCGAAGCAAATACTCAAAATTTACGATTTGCTGCACGAAATAGACGGTGGAACAGGCCTGATACGACAGTGCGAATTCTTTTTGTATTCCGAACGCGACAGACAGGCAGTCGAGCTTTGCAAAGAGCGGGGATACACTTACCCCGAAATAACGGGCTGGATTCGTGCCGTAGCGGCTGATTTCAAATTAGTCTCGCAGATGGGACTTGCCGAAACCGGCATTCTGACCTCAGCAAGCGATTATCACATATTCCTTAAATTGCGTAAGACCCGTGCTCAGGCAATGGCCTCCTATCTCGATATTGCCAGAGCCGCACTTGATAACGGCGTTATTCCACGATGTCATTTCGAGGACATAACTCGTGCGGATTACGAAGGATTCGTTTTGCCATTCGCTTCTGAATTGATGAAGCTCAGTGCAGAATATGGTAAGCCTGTGAAGATTCGACTTTGCGATACACTGGGTTTTGGCGTTCCGTGGGCCGGAGTTGCTTTGCCCAGAAGTGTTCCGAAACTTATACATGGGCTGAGGGAAATAGGTGTCCCGTCAGAGCAGCTCGAATGGCATGGTCACAATGATTTCCACAAAGTGCAGGTTGACGCCGCTACTGCCTGGCTGTACGGCTGCAGCGCCGCAAACGCAGCTATATTCGGCTGCGGCGAACGTACGGGCAATCCGCCTCTCGAGGCCCTGGTAATTGAACACGCGCAGTTGAAAGGAATAACCGAAGGTGTCAACTATGCCGCGATAACAGAACTGGCACATTACGCCAAAAAAGAGCTTGCTTTCGAAATACCCGCGAACTATCCCTTAGTCGGAAACGATTTTAATGTCACTCGTGCAGGTATCCACGCAGACGGCCTGTTGAAAAACGAGGAAATTTACAACTGTTTCGATACTGACAAGCTGCTCGAGCGTCCTATTGGCGTTGCGATTACAGATAAATCCGGCGCCGCCGGCATTAAGCACTGGATCGAGTCCAGGTACGAAATTGAAATCGCAAAGCACGACCCTCGAATTGAAAAAATAAAGGACAAAATCGATTCCGAATACGAAGCCGACAGGGTCTCAGTTATCTCGGATCAAGAGATGATTGAATGGATGAAAGAAGTATTTGCCGATGATGTGCCGCCGCTTAGATAGTAGTGCGTCATGCGTCATGCGTATTGCGAAAAAGGACGCAGTACACAATACGCATCACGAAATTTATGATGAATACGCAATATGCAATACACAATACGCATCACGAGATTAAAGCAGTTATATTCGACCTTGGCGAGACAATCCTGAATTTCGGTAAAATAAATCCCGTGAGACTTTTCAAAGAAGGCGCGGGATTAACATACGATTATCTCAAGAGTCACGGCCAGCCGGTCGGCAGCTTCTGGATTTATTTCTGGCGAAACCTGATAGCGCTGCGTTTCAGGAATTTCATTTCCGCGATGACAGGCAATGATTTTAACTCGGCAGCTTTTTTAAGAAAGATTGGTACGAAAAAAGGAATCAGGCTCGATGGCAGGCAATGGAGACATCTGTCATGGCTCTGGTACGAGCCGCTGAGCAAAGTCGCGAAAATTGAACCTGACATAAAACAGACTCTTGCGAAGCTCAAAAACGCCGGCCTGAAACTCGGCATTCTTTCCAATACATTCGTCAGCAGTCATTCTATCGAAAAGCAGCTCTTACAGATAGGTATTCTGGAATTCTTTTCTGTAAGAATGTATTCGTACGAGTTCGATTTTCGCAAACCCGATTTGAGGCTTTTCAAAATCGCCGCTGAAAGAATCGGCGAAGCGTTTGAAAACATAATATATGTTGGTGATAGAATAGATAAAGACGCAAAGCCAACTTTAGAGCTTGGCATGACTCCCGTAATAAAAACCGCCTATACCAACACCGGTAAAAATATACCTCAAGGAGTTTTCCAAATCAACAAACTCTCCGAACTACCTGAACTTATCGAAAAAATCAATACGAAATAAAAAAGTCCAACTACATTGTGTTCTGTTATTTTGTGGTGCTATTGTTTAATTTCCTTGCGAATCTGCTGAGCTAATTTCATCACCTTTTCATAGGTAATGTTCACTGGAGTTTTCTCATCGTTATTTAGATCTGCCATTGCACCAAGTACCCATTTATTAAAATCATCGGCATTTTTAATTAACATATTGCACACTACACCAAGTCCCAGGCCTCCTTTTAGTTCTGGATCAAAATTAAATCTGCTCATCGCATTAAAAACAAAATCCTGAATGTTTTGGGGCGGCGTATTATTCGGCACATAGAGGCTCCATTCGAAGAATTTCCCGTCCTTTTGCGTATAAGTCAAATGATAACCTTTATAAATCAGGTCACTGCCCATAACAGATGGTCTAAGCCCATAAATCTCGATCGGCAGGGCAGGTAATGAACCTCCAAACTTAAGACCAGTGAAAAAATCTTCCTGCGATATTTCTGATTTATCATCCACACTGAACCATCCGGCGATAATGCTGTCATCCGGCATCCTGAAACCCATCATTATATTTGCTCTGATACTATGCCTCTCGTCGCCAATTCCACCTCCGCCGCTGCCCAGCTCGAGGGTAGTTGCTGTTTCTTTAGTATTCTTGAGCTCATAACCTTCGGGAATGTTCATTGAAAAAACATTATCGGGTATTTCCACATTGTACTCGATTTTGTTATATTCGTATTCTATGTTCCATGGGCTGTTATTTATTTTTGAGAACATTTGAACTCTCCCGAGTTGTCCTGTGGCAGGTAATATCCAGTATTTGTATTTATGTACCCATATTGGGATTGGGCCTTTTAACTCACCTTCCCAGATATCGTATGTCACTCCGTCAATTTGTTCGGTATTGACTTTTTCGATATTCTTTAACTGTGCAATATCACCGAACATTTGTTGTTGTGTAGCTTGAGAATTTGCATAAGCGTCGAGCATTTGCTGATACCTGCTTTTTTTGAAAAAGACTACATCTTTTATAGTATGATTAATAATCATCATATATTGGCCATCGGAAATAGATTCGGATATGTTGACGTTAGCATAATCCGGGCCTGAACTGAGACCTGTCTGTATACTTCGTGTGCGTCCGTTTTCCAGGTCTATCCAGTTATCGATAGGGACTGGAGGTATTTCACTGCCGTCAGGCATTCTATTACTTCCGAAATATTGCATTCCCTGTATGTGAATAACTTTTGCCTGTTCATATAGTCCCGGCATATCCATGATTCCGTAAACCGGTGCAACCGATTTGTCCAGAAAGAATATTACAGACACGATGATTAAAAATACCGCCGCGGCTGTGGTTATTTTACTTAATTTGTTTTTCATAATTATTCTCCCTATTCTATATATCTTTGTAGAAAATATTTTCTGCCTGGTTGCTTGTGATTTATAGATTTGCACTTCTTTTTCGTGCTCATTTTTCCATTTATTGAAATCGAACTTTAAACCATCTCGGCCGATAGTATTAGTTATCAGTTCGTCTAAATTTTTATTTTTATCGTCGGGATTCATGATTGATTCTCCGGAAAACCGTTTCTTTTTAAATAGTTTGCCATTTTTCTTTTTGCTCTCGTGAGTCTGCCATTTATCGAAGCTTTCGAAATTCCAAGAACATTACTGATTTTCTCATACGACAAGCCGTCATAATATCGCAAAACCACAAGCTCTTTCATTGATGATGGAAGCTTCTCAATTGCGCGATTAATTTGTTCATGGTTTTCCTTATCTTCCTGTTTTATTTGCGAAATTGCTTCATTTTTAGATATTTTACTTCTTTCAGAGAGCATATCTTTTGCGACGTTCCGGCAGATAGCGGCTAACCATTGAGCGAACTTGTCCTGATTTTTCAGCTTTTTAATATTCAGTAACGCTCGTGCGAAGGCCTCTTGTGCAGAATCTTCGGCAAGCTGGTGGTCGCCTAAAATCGAGTAGCTTATCGCGACCATCGCTGAATAATAACTCTCGCAAAGCTTACCAAAGCTCTCTATATCGCCGTTGTTAGCCGCTTTTAATAAATCTGTTTCCAATCTCTCACGCACGTTTCAAAGGTTAACTTGAAAAAAACAACTAATTAATTGGTTTCTGTATAATAGTCTGTCTTCTTGCCAAAAATAAGCGCAAAAAATATAGATGTTTTATAAATTAATGAAATAATCAAGGTTCAGATAAGTCTGAATTTGATTTATGAATAAATAAAAACCATAATAATAGAAAAAATACAGAAACACTTGCCGCTGTAATACAGAGTAATTGAGATAAGGTAATCGGGCCAATATACTTGTGATGGTCGAAATCTCCTCTGAATATTTCGATTATTGCGCGTCCGAATCCATATAGAACTAAAAACCAGAGAATTTTGGTTCCTCGCCATTTGTTGCTTCTTAATCTTATAAAAAATATCATAATTATAAGCATGAGTATGATTTCATATATTTGAGTCGGATGAAGCGATATTCCCGCTGGCGCAATGCGGCTTGCTTCAGGAAAAGTGATTGCCCATGGCAAATTGCATGGTTTACCGTAACAGCAACCGTTGAATAAGCATCCCAACTTAGCAAAGATAAATGGTACAGGAATCGACATAGCAATCAGGTCCAGTGCTTCACGTTTGCGTTTGGAAAATATCAGAAGTAAAGGCGTAAGCAAAACAAAATATGCCAGAAGACCACCCCATAAGCCGCCTTGTGTATAATGAGCCATTGAAAATAAAGCACGAAATTCGAATTGAGATTTTTGGATATCATATAATATTTTTGCCCCGATAGTCATTGCAAATATAAAGGTGAATCCTGAAATAATCCAAATGCGACGACGAAGCTTAAAACCTCTTGCAAGAAAAATTGCTATAATAAAATATATAACAAAACCAATAATATAGAAAATACCATATGTTGGAATAGAACCAATTCTTGGGTGCATTTTAGCCTCGTTAATTATGATATATTTTTCTCACATTGAGTAATATATATTATAATTTAAGAAATAACAACATTTATGAAATACGCCGTAAAATACATTTTGCCTAATATAACACGCTGTTCTTGACAATCCTCTTCATGTAGCTTAATCTATGCTTTTCAATTTTGGCAATAATTAAGGAACTATAAACAATGCCTCAAAAAGTTGTAACACGATTTGCACCGTCTCCGACGGGATATTTACATGTAGGTGGCGCCAGAACCGCCCTTTTTAACTGGCTCTGGGCACGAAGAAATAACGGCACATTCATTCTGCGTATCGAAGATACCGACCAGAAACGCAATACGCCAACCGCTACACAGCAGGTGATGGACGATTTGCGATGGCTCGGAATTACATGGGACGAAGGGCCGGAAGTCGGCGGACCAAACGGACCATACCTTCAGTCGCAGAGAATGGATACTTACGAAAAATACATCAAGCAATTGATTGATGAGAAAAAAGCATATTACTGCTTCGAAACTTCCGAAGAACTTGATTCACTTCGTGAGGAATCCGAAGGAGGAAAAAAAGGATTTTCCTATCAGCGGCCTGAAGTATATCCATCCTTCGAAGATGCGAAAAAAGCACGAGAAGAAGGAAAGCCGGTTACAGTTCGTTTCGCTGTGCCGCAGGATAAACCAATTGTTGTACATGATTTGATTCGCGGCGAAATTAGTTTCGCTCCGAGCGATATCAATGATTTCATCATTCAGAAAAGCGATGGCTTTCCGACATATAATTTCGCATGTGTAATTGACGATTACCTGATGAAAATCACTCATATAATTCGAGGCCAGGAACATCTCAACAATACGCCCGGCCAGCAATCATTGTGGCTTGCTTTGGGATTCGGAGAATTGCCGAAGTATATCCACATGTCAGTGACAATAAGCGAATCAGGCGGCAAACTCTCAAAACGAGAACGCCCCGCCACACTGAGAAAAGCAATACAGGCTATGCCTGATGTCAATCTTGACAAGATTGCAAATGCAGGTGGAATATCCCGAACCGCGATAGATGATTTTCTCGCGGGAAATAGTACACCTGATATGCCAATAATTAATACTATAGCAGAGTATCTGAAAGTTCCGCTCCCTGAAATCAATATAGTTGATTTTTCAAAAAGCGGCTATCTGCCAGAAACATTGGTGAACTTTCTTGCTCTACTTGGTTGGAATCCTGGTGGCGACCGCGAGATTATGAAAATCGAAGAGCTAATTGAAGCTTTCGATGTCACACGATTAACAAAATCAAACAGCTTGTTCGACAGGCAAAAACTTGTTTCTTTCAACACTGAACATTTGAAAATGGTAGATAGTGACAAATTACTTGGTTACGTTAAAGCATATTTAAAAGAAATTGATTCGCCTGTACTTAAAGCTGACGACGAAACACTTTTACGAATCATCAAACTTTGCGAAGGCGCAAGAACACTTGCCGACATAGACCGCAAGAGCAGGTTTTTATTTATCGATGATGACAAAATCGAATACGATGAAAAATCCGTGAACAAGGTTCTTCTTAAAAGCAACGGACTGGAAAATCTCGCGATAGTTCGTGACAGGTTAGCAGCAATGGAAGAGCTTTCGGAACACGCAATCGAACAAATGCTTCGCGGCTTAGCTGAAGAAAAGCAGGTAGGACTGGGAAAAATTGCCCAGCCGCTACGAGTAGCTCTTTGCGGCACAACCGTAAGCTTACCGATTTTCGACTCGGTCCAATTACTTACAAAAGAAAGAACATTAGCACGAATAGATCAAACAATAAAAGTTGTTAAGGAACAATCAAAAACAGGAGGTCAATAATGCCACTATTAGTTACAGGTTCGATAGGAATTGATACAGTAAAAACAACTTTCGGGGTAAGTGAAAATTGCCTTGGAGGTTCAGCGGTTTATTTTTCATACGCGGCGAGTTTCTTTTCGCCTGTTAGATTTGTTGGAGTAATAGGACCGGATTGTCCATTCGAATTAGCAAAGGTATTTGAAGGAAAAGATGTTGACCTCGCAGGACTTGAAGTTCGTGAAAACAGCAAAACGTTTCGCTGGTCGGGTACATATCACGACGACATGGACAACAGGACAACTGATTATCTCGAATTGAACGTCCTTGCAGAAGCACCACCGAAGGTTCCTGGACAATTTAGTGATAGCAATTTCATTTTTCTTGCCAACACAGCACCAAAACTCCAGCTTGAATTGCTCGAGCAGATAAAAGAGCCTGTCTTTGTCGCCGCTGATACGATGAATTGCTGGATTGAAAACAACCTTGCACATCTAAAACTTTTACTTAAAAGAATTAATTGCCTGATACTTAACGAAGACGAAGCCAGACTCCTTGCATGTGAAAAGAACCTGATAAAAGCAGGCAAAAGTATTATTGGAATGGGTCCCAAATACGTACTGATTAAGAAAGGACAAGCCGGGTCGCTTTTATACAGTGCCGATGGCGAGATGTTTATTTTGCCTGCTTATCCAGTTGAAAAGGTAATGGATCCGACAGGCGCTGGTGACAGTTTCGCCGGCGGATTCATGGGTTATCTCGCACAAAAACGTACCACAGATTCTCAAGCACTTAAAGAAGCAATCGCTTACGGCACAGTAACCGCTTCGTTTACTATAGAAGGTTTTTCACTTAACGGTCTTTCTTCTATTACAAAGAATGATATTGATAGTCGTTTCGATGAGCTTAAAAAAATGACAAGCTTCTAAGACCGTGACATAGATTATATCGTGACATATTTTAGAAAAGTTTTGTGCTATCGAGAATGAAATTTACCGGGCCGTCGTTTATACTGCTAACATGCATGTGTGCGCCGAAAACGCCCTTCTCTACTGTTACACCTGATTCTTTTATAAGTTGAGCGACTTTTTCGTACAAGTCATTAGCGGCATTAGGCTCTGATGCTCCATCAAAGCCGGGACGACGCCCTTTGCGGCAGTCACCATGAAGAGTAAAATTGCTAATAAGAAGAATTGAGCCGCTTATATCCTGAACACTGAGATTCATTTTTCCTTCATCATCAGAAAATATACGCAGATTTATAAGTTTGTCGGCTATGAATTGCGCATCCGTTGGAGTGTCACCTTTGCCTACACCAAGATAGACAAGAAGTCCCCTGCTTATACTTCCTGCTATCTCGTTATTAATTTTAACTTGTGCTTCTAAAACTCTCTGACAAATAATACGCATATTATATATAACTATGTCTATTATAATGTATTACATAAGCTTTTTTCTATCTTCCTCTCGAACCTCTTCCCGCAGGCATTGTCTGCCCTCTATTCATTCCTCTTTGATTCATCATTTCCTGACCATTATATTCAGGCATATTCTGCATGTCAGTCATTTCAGGAGCTATCGGAGTCACCTGCTCCT
>CAYSHS010000128.1:0-8652 GCA_964430845.1 uncultured Pirellulales bacterium
TCTGCCATATACGGCTGTTGATTTATCAAAATCACCAGTAATGCTTCGCAATAATTCATATGTTTGATTATATTCAGGAGCGGCTGATTTTATATCATCAATGGAATAATCATTGGTTATAGGCGGAGCATCGATACTCCAGAATATAGAAAGCAGTGATATAATAATACCTGATAGAGCGATGAATCGACCTTTGAGCTTACCTTTGCTGCGTTTGATTCTTATATTGCTGATAATACCTAAAATTATCGCAGGCAGGCCGGTTACTTCATGAAATGACAAACTGGACATCCCCAGCACAAAAGAGAGAAATGCTAATTTGCTTGGTCTTGTTCCGAATTTAGTTTCCCGTGAACTTAACAAATCGAAGTTGCACGATTCACATGTGCTCATATTGTCAGGATTATCATATCCACATCTTGTGCATTTCATTTGTCCTTTCCTCGATTTTCATTATATTTTCAAAGAAATTATTTTTTACATTATATACGCCTGATTATTTGTTTCCTTCAAATATTTTATTGTTTTACGAATTATTTGAGCTTTGGCTTTTTTAATTCTTTACCTTTTACGCTGCTCCTGTACGCTATTTTATTGTTTTTCCGATATAACCTGCTTCGATGCAGTATTGGAGCGACTCTATGATGAACGGAGCGGCGTCGCTTGCGCCGTGCTGGCCTCTTTCGACGATGACTGCGAAAGCGAGATTTCGGCCTGTGCTGTCCCGTGCGAAACCTGCGAACCAGGCGTGATCCGGGGATTCGGTAGAACCTGTTTTGCCGAAGATTTTTACGTCCTGCTGTTTGAAAGACTGTAACACAGGGGCAAATTGTTTATAGGCGGTTCCATCTCTTTCATTCACAACAGCAGACATGCCGTCATAGATAGTTTCTAACGTATGCTCAGAAATATTGAGGGGGATGCTGTTGCTGTCGGGCATTTCCATGAATAATCTCGGATTCATATATATCCCGCCTCTTGCGACAGCGGCTATGGCATTGGCTGCCTGGAGGGGTGTCACCCTAAGGTTGCCCTGGCCTATACCGAAAAATCTTTTTTCCCGGTCTTTGATTGGAGGTAACTGATCCAGGTTCGGGTCTGAATTTTCAGGTTTTGTGCTCGATATCGAGCCGGATAGCTGCCGCAGGTCTCTGGCTAATTCGGGATTATAGGGGACAGATAACGACCCTAATATTTTATGTCCATACCCGAAGTGATAGAGCCATCTTTGAAGTACGTCAGAATCCAGCCTGTTTGCGAGCTGCGAGAAATATACGTTGCAGCTTCCCTTTAGTGCATTACGTGCGTTATTAGTCCACATATTATCATGGCCTGTGTGATATTCTCTAAAAATCCAGCATCTTGGCCATCCTTCAGGCGGCTCGTGGTCCGGGCAGCTTATGGGTTCATCGGAAGTAATTTTGCCGCTTTCCATGCCGGCGGTAAGAATCAAAGGCTTAACAACTGAGCCTGCGGGGTATTGCGCATTAATCACGCGGTTAATTAATGGGTGATTCGGATTAGTTACCAAATCGCCGTAATCGTACCTTGCACGATTTAAGTCGTAATCGGGGATTGAGACCATAGCAAGGATTTCACCTGAACCAACGTCGATGATAACCTCAGCCATGCCCGGTCCTATATTCGGGTCGAGCTTGTAGGATGCCATATAATTTTCTATTTTTTTCTGCAAATCAATGTCGAGAGTTAATACAACATCCATCCCATCTCGCGGCTCTGTTCTGCTTACAAGCTGCTGGTCTATATCGGAGCTAACCTCGCCACGTCTGCCCCTAAGGATTGGCTCGCAGACATATTCGACTCCGTCTTCTCTGCCGCACACTTCGCCGGGGAGGTAGCACATTAACCTGTCCTCTTCGAAAACATCGGTATCTTCAGGTTGGGTTGCAGGTCCGACCCATCCGATAGTTTGACATGCGATTTTATCATAGGGATAAAACCTTTTACCTTTGGTGACAATTTCGATTCCGTCAATATCCATAAATTCGAATTGTGCCGTAAAAACATCGACATCGGTTTCCAGCTCGAATAAGGAGTAGCTGTCGTACATTTCTACGATATCGACGTCATAGGCCATAAGCATACGTTTATTCGGGTCGGGAACTGCCTCATCGAAAGGCACGTTGGGAAAATTTCTCTTCCATGCAAGATGTACCCTGTAATTCCATATCACTTTGTTGATATTTTGAATTTCTTCCTGTATTTCGGGAACTTCAAAACCGAAGTGGACGCACATATTTATTATGTTTTTTATTTCTTCGGCTTTGTTTTGAATTTGAAGGTTTGTTTTTTCGAGAGCTGCTTCCGGGTCTTTTTGTCTTGAAGCGATAAGCCGCTTACATTCCTGTATATTTGGATCCCAATATTGGCTGAGCCTGTAATCTATATTCAGCCAGAAAGTAGGTTTGTCTTTAGCTAATATTCTGCCTTTCCTGTCGAGAATCTCTCCTCTGATAGTTTGCAACTGCTGAGATTTTGCCTGTAGATTTTTGAGCTTTTCGATTTCAATCTGGACAGATGAATTAGGAAATAACTGCATTTGTGCCAGTCGAAAAATACATACAAGAAGCATCGACAAGCAGATAATAATGAAGATTTTTATTCTTTTGCTGTACATACATTTAAAAACGTCTGCGATTTCGCGAGTTTTTTATTCGCATCCACCATGCTGCCGGTATAAAAACCAATGGTCCGACAATAGCTGAATAAATTGCGGCTTTAAGAATAGTGTCATATTCAGTTGTTGAAATGCCTTTTAGCGAGTTCAAAATATTAGTCATAACATAGGTCAGTATTGTTATAACAAATATTGATATTGCCTGGTAGGGTATTTTTTTTAAAGCGATAACACGATTTAAATACGCCAGTGCCGTACCTAAAATGCCAAAGCTAATCATTTGAGAGCCCATCGATGAGCCTATAAGGTCAGAAGCAAATCCAATTGTGAAGGAAGTGATAATTGCGTCGGTTAAGCTGCCGTAAACAGCAAAAAAAACCAGCAGAATTATAAGCAGGTCGGGTTTGAGTACGAAATTTGACAGAAAACCAGCCTGAACTATCGTTGCCAGACAAATCAAGACTGCAAAACGGATCCATCGCATTTACCTGTCCTTATTAAGTTCTGCGTTCAGCGTATTGCGTTCTGCGTATTGCATATATTGCCAGTTTGAATAAATTATTTCGGCGGCTTCATTATTATTATAGCAACTTCGTCAAGCTCTTCGAGTTTCCATGCCGGTTTAACTGTTATATCCCAGAGCAAAGGCGACTTATCATCTCTTTTACATTTGGATACTGTTCCGGTAATCATCGGGGCATCGAGAAATCCGGGCTGCCTTAAAGCGAACACCCGCTGTCCTTCTTTAATATCTTTCTCTCTTGAAACCATACCTATTCTTGCTGTATCGTTGCCGTTGCCCTGCATTTGCAGGCTTTGGTCCAGCTCATCAATTTTAACCGGTATCTTTGAATCCGGATCAGTAATCAGCCTGACCTTTGCTTTCCCAAGCTGTGGAAAAATATCAGTAATTCTGCCAATGATGCTGTTGTCACGGGCTAAAACAAATTGTCCCTTTTCGAGACCCAGGGTTCCCCTGCTGCAATCTATAGTTAATTCGCTGTGCAGGCGGTCGGCAGCAGCCGGGATAATATAACCGATGATATAATCCATATTTTGTCCTACGAAGTCGTTTAAATCGGAGAGCCTTTTCAATTCCCTGCGTTGCTGAATCAAAGTTTGTTCGAGATTGGCATAAAGATTTTTCAACTCTTCATATTGTTTCTTGGGCACAGTGTCATTCGGTCTCTGCTGCATGCGGGCAGTAAGCGAGATGTTACTGCCCATACTCAGAGGAAAACTGAATACATGAGCGAAAGCAAGCTGGAATTTATTGGAGAGATTCTGGGGAGCCAGGTATAAAATTGAACCAGCTAACATGCACCAGATAAACAGCATTCTTCTTGAGAGAGAACCACAGCGCCACTGGCTATTGCCCTGAATCCTGACTTTTATTCGCTTCCATGCCATGTTCGTATTGCGTTCTGCGTATTGCGTATTGCGTTTTTTTCGCATCACGCACCACGCACTGCGCACGACTAATTATTCCCATTCGTATTCACTATGGTCCATAGTGTCTTTCCAGATTTCGAGGTTTTCGAGATAAACACTTGTGCCGCGTGCGACACAGCTTAGCGGGTCTGCGACTGCTTCGACTTTCAGCCCGGTCGCGTTTGCCAGTATTGCATCCATTCCGCGAAGGAGCGAGCCTCCGCCGCAGATGTGAATACCGTTATCTATAAGGTCAGCGGCCAATTCAGGCTCTGCTTTTTCGAGTGTCATAGTGACTGCATCGATAATTGTCGATATTGGGTCGTGAAGAGCTTCGCGTATTTCCTCGCTTGTAATTACAATTTTTCTCGGCAGACCTGAAATAGTATCCCTGCCTGCTATTTCCATTGTCAATTCTTCCTCGAGAGGAGAAACCGAGCCTATCTGTATCTTGACTTTTTCGGCTCGTGCGTCGCCTATGAGCAGGTTATAAGTTTTTTTAAGGTGATTTACTATCGCTTCGTCCATATCGTCGCCGCCAATACGAATCGACTCTGCCGTTGCTATATCGGCAAGACTCATTATTGCAATCTCTGTAGTGCCACCCCCTATATCTACAATCATGGAAGCGGTTGGGTCAGTTATAGGCAATCCTGCGCCGATTCCGGCTGCCATAGGCTCATCAACCAGGAAAACCTTGCGAGCGCCTGCGCGCTTGGCACTTTCTATTACCGCTCTGCGTTCGACTGCTGTTATTCCGCTTGGTACGGCGATGACTACCCGCGGCCTGACAAGACCTCCTCTGCCATGCACTTTCCTGATGAAATAACCAAGCATCGCCTCCGTGATCTCGAAATCACTTATTACTCCATCTTTTAAGGGCCTTATCGCACTGATTGAGCCGGGAGTTTTTCCGAGCATTTCACGAGCTACAAGGCCGACAGCTTCGCCGTTATTGAGAACGATGTTTGTTCCTTTGCGAACTGCAACTACTGAAGGTTCGTTGAGGACTATACCTTTGTCGCGGACACAGACCAAGGTATTACAGGTACCCAGGTCGATACCCATATCCATACTGAACCAGCCCAGGAATGTGTCCAGCAGCACCTTAGACTCCTTTCTTTAAATAAAACAAGGCTTCTGCAAAACCGAAGTCGGGTTCGCCATTCTACTTCAAGTGGAACAGCGGATTTGAAGAAAATCGATTTCGTTGATTTTCTTCATACAAGCCTAATCTCCGTATATTACAACAGAAGTTTTCCGAACTGTTCTCTATATATACAATAAAGTCAAAGTTGTCAATAGAGAATTATTAAGGTGTAATAATTTTAAAAATTGTTTCATACTGTGTATAACACAGGAAAGTGATGATTCCTGCCGTAGAAATCGCCACAAGGAAAGCTATTGCCAGCAATGCTGTGTATAAATTGTCCGGAACTGATATTTTCTTACCTCGAGCTGGAATAATTGGACTCATGAATATACCTCACTTTGGCTTTTAGAAATTGGTCTTTATAATATCTCCTGCTCGCGGCAGATTCTCACCTACAAGATCAAAATAGCCGGATGCCTGATCTGCATCTGTCTGAAAAACAACGATATCACAAATAAAGTTGTCCCCTCGAATGACATGGAATCTCATTTTGTCCCTTACGCCGTCGGCTGAACCGATAGATATAGATACTAACGAATTTTTCGGCTGTACCTCTGTTATACGGCCTTCCAGGTTAAGATTTTTGATTGGGGGGGCAACCTGCGCCGGGCCTAAAGATGCCGTTATTGCAGAGGCGGCACCGGATGTTTTGCTAATCTGGAGTAGATTTTGGTCCAGCCTGTTTTGCAGTTGTGTTTTTTCCTCGATCAATTGCTTTTTTTCAGTCTCGATTTGATCGATTGTAGCATTTTTGCTTACAAGCTCAGCAGTCAAATCCTTGATATCACTGTCATTTTTTATTTTCAGCGCTTCAAGCTCG
Source organism: uncultured Pirellulales bacterium (assembly GCA_964430845.1). Classification (GTDB taxonomy): domain Bacteria; phylum Planctomycetota; class Phycisphaerae; order Sedimentisphaerales; family Anaerobacaceae; genus JAFGPS01. The sequence goes on from CAYSHS010000128.1 coordinate 6,043, forward strand.
GCTATTTTAGTGTCAAGATCTTTTCGCAATTGTGTGTTAAGCTCAACAGTTTTTGTATTAGCAGCTACTATTGCCTCGTTATTTTGTATTCTTGTCTCTGCATTTTTTAAATCTATTTGGTATTTATCCCTGTCAGTGGTTAATTGCTCGATCTCATCGGTTAAAGCATCAATCCTGGCGCTTTGGGCGATAGCGTCCTTGCTTATTTGTTCGTTGAGACTGGTTATCGTATTTGATAAATCCGTATTTTTTGTTCTAAGGGAATCAATAGTACTTTTGCGGTTCTCGAACTCTTTTTTATAATTCGTAGCTGTACCAATATATGTGACAACTATTCCACACAGGAAAATTGACGATATTGTAAGCAAAACTATCAGGATTTTCGTAAGCGTGCTCAAAACAAGCCCCTTTCAATAGAATTGTGTTTTCTTTTTCTATTCACCCACTACCATAATGTCGGGTCCTCACGCGAAAAGTGCCTCTTAAAGGCTGCCTCCTCGCTTATGCTGACTATGTACTAAACCTTGAATCTCAATGGCAAAAGCCACGAAATACCCATACACATCATGTTATTAGACATATATAGTATTATTTTACGTTTAAAAACATAAAAGGTCAAGTGATTTTTGGTAAATAGCCTAAATTAAAATCACTAATAATTGAATTGCTCGAAAATCCTATAATACCGGCTCTATTAGCATTATAACTTACGGGATGATTGGAAAACAGCCTTAGCGGCTGCAAGACGTACAAAAGGCGAGTCATTTTTCAGAAGCTCAGGCAGAAATTTTTTCAAATTCGGAGTTGCGATTTCGCCAATTGCCAAAGCTGCAAGTGTATTTATGCGTTCTTTTGATTGCGGGTCATCAGTTAAATAGAGGTTTTTCTGAAACACTTCGAGGACAATGTCCTGGCCGCTTTTATTATGCATTTTACCTAACTGCTCGGCGGCGGCTATGCGAATCTCAGTAATCGGGTCTCCCAGCATGGATAACAGTGCATTTTCAGCCTGGGTATTCCCAAGACTGCCCATAGCTCTTACACCAGTGATTTTTACATCAGCATAAGCGCTAATCAGCATTCCATATATCGTTTTGTAAATATTATTATCACCAAGCATTGCAATCGCTTCTGCTGCTTGATATGAAACCAAATCGCTTGACTCGGGGTCTTTCATGAGCTGATAAAGCAGCGGTATTGAGCTTTTATCGCCGAATTTGCCTAATAGTAACGCAGAATTGGCTTTGATAACCTGGTTTCCATTACCAGCTATCGAATCGCGAAGCACTTTGAGATATTCCGGATAGCCCAATTTAGCCATTGCAAACGAAGCCGCGATTATTACATTCGGGTCATTGTCTCTCAATAATTGATTGACCGAGTTTATCGCGGTTTTATATTGCATTTCTCCTATCGCTACGCAGGCAGCGAATCTAACAGGCACATACGGATCCTGGAGTAATTTATGAATTACAGGCATGAAATTTCGCTGCCTTGTGGTTGCCGAAATCTCTATGGCATTGACTCTGACAACGGGATTATCATAATTTAAGGAATCGCTGATAATTCGGTACGCATCAATTTGTATCTGGCTCATGCCCTTATTCGGATTAAGGATTGTTTGCCCGCATCCGGAAAGCAAAAGACCAGGCAGTATAAATACAATAAACCTATATCGAGTGAAGTCGCGAGAACTCAGGAAAGTCCTGTGTTCCGTGTTCTGTTTTCTGTATTCTTTTTTCATAACAATTGCCCCGATAAACGAATTATCCTTTCTTGAATCGGACAAATTTGCCCGAAAGTGATACAATTATCACAAAAAAAACACAAAATTCACAAAAAAAATCGAACCATTCGCCATATTTACTAAAAAAAGTCGTTCTTTTATCTATCGGTATTCTGTCGATAAACCATCCGGAGATACCTGTTCGTGCCATTGCATTGTCAGGTAAAGTTCCGGCAATATACCCGTTTTTTATGCGTCCCGAGCTGTCTATCAGGCAGCTTATACCTGTATTTACACTTCTGAGCACGGCCAGCCTGTTTTCAACTGCTCGAAAAGCACAAACCGCCGCGTGCTGGGCAAGCTCCGTACTTGGCATAACTTTTTTCCGGCCCCATCTTACAAACCACCCATCGTTGGATATATTTACGAGCCAGTCGATTCTTTTGTTTCCGTCTTTATCCAGGGCAAACCTTCTTGGAAGAGCAGGAACTGTGTCCTCATAGCATATTATCACGCTGAATTTATATTGTTGACCTTGATTGCCATTCATATTAAAAATTGTATATTCTCTGCCATAATCGAGTGAGTAATCGAAATTATAAGGAATAAACTTCACTTTCATCAGCAATTGATAAAACCACGCCATAGACCTTCGCAGAGGCAAAACCTCACCGAAAGGCACGAGGTGAATTTTCGAGTACACTTCAGGAGCTTTTTGGCCGTCCTTTTCGTACAGAAATGCAGAATTGTACATTTCACCGATTACTATGTAATCCTCGTCCTCTGCAATTTTCGTTTTGCCTCCATAGGCGCCGACCAGCAGGTATGCGTTATTTTTGGCATATTCCCGCAGTCTTGTGTCAAAAATCACGGATTCATGTGTG
>CAYSHS010000129.1:0-8590 GCA_964430845.1 uncultured Pirellulales bacterium
TGCTTTTGTTGCTGTAAAACCCTGTCCAGACGGCTAAGCATATCATTTAACGCTTCTATGAAAGGAGTTAATTCCCTCGGCGCTTTTTTATAGTCAAAAATAACATCTTTGATTTTCGGGTGTGTTATGTTTTGTAATCGTTTGGCAGTGATATCGATAGGCAGCAGGCAGCATCGAACAGTCCATACAGTTGCAATAACGGAGCTTATGATAAGAGCCGCTCCTAATATGAGCAGTAATCTCATAAATTCATGCATTTCGTGATAGGTGAAATGGCTTGAGCCTGCTACTGCAATATTCACAATGTCTCCATTTATTTTGTGACGTATCCATGCAGCCCTGTATTCATTGCCCGTGATTCCAATATTTACGAAGCTTGTTTCTTCGATTGCAGGCTTATTTTGCTCTGAAAGTTCATGGAGCCAGTGTCCCTGTTCGCTTTCTGCACTCTGGCCGGCGAGTAAATCCGAGGACGAGCCGTCTAACCAAATCCGGTAGAAAAAAGATGATTTTTTATCTAATCCGCCTGTCAGCCTGCTCACTTCATCAGTCCATTTCTCTTTGTTGGATGTGTTGTCGAGACTCGCGGCGATGCCGTCAGCCATTGCAGTAATTGTCTGGTCAATATTGCGAAGGTGTGACTCCTCGAACTCGTTATATGCAACGAAGGAAATAGTAGCAATAACGGTTATAAGAACCGCCGAAATCCACAGTGAAATTCGCCATTTTATAGAAAGCGATGTCATTAATCTGATTCTCCAACCAGACAATATCCCTGGTTTCTTAAAGTACGAATCATATCTGTATTGGAGCCGGAGCTAATTTTTTTGCGCAGCGAGCAGATATAAACTTCTACGACATTAGAGAAATTTTCCGCGCCGAAACTATATAAATGCTCGTCTATGTCGGTTTTAGAAACCACTTCTCCTGCTCTCATCGCGAGATATTCGAGCAGACGGTATTCCATAGCAGATAATCTTATTGTTTTGTTTCCGATTGTTACCTGGTGCTTCGCAGTGTTTATGCATAAAGATCCGATTTTTATTATAGGCTCAGCGCGGCCATAAGACCGCCTGACAATCGCCTGACAGCGTGCTAAAAGCTCTCTCATATCGAACGGCTTGACTATATAGTCATCAGCGCCGGCTTCAAGTCCGCTGACTATATCTTTTGTATCGTCTCTGGCCGTTAGTATTAGAATAGGTGTACTTTTGCTTTTATCTCGAAGACGTTTTAATATCTCGATACCGTTAATTTTTGGCAGTCCAAGGTCGAGGATAATCAAATCATAAGGATTCGTCAAAGCCAGATGCAGGCCATCCTCACCATCTATGGATATATCGACAGCCCACGAATACTGCTCATCCATTACCCTTGTAATGTTGCGGGCGATTTTAACTTCATCTTCGATAATTAATACGCGCATACTTGAAGACTTATTATTTTTCCATAAATTCTTTTTTTTATCATACAAAATCACCCAATTTTATCACAGACTTATTTAATAATAAATGCTTTTTTTAGGTGCTTTGATTTTAATCATTTCTTCAATTTATTTCAATATTCTGTTTTTAGTATCGAATGGTGAAACTCATGACTATACCATGATTGTAAGGCAAGAATGTAAAGTCAGCTTTTTTATCATCCGGTAGATTCATAAAGCCTTTATAAATGAATACCGACAGTAAGTGACCCAGTGCAGCTCCCGCCAAAACATCCGATGGAAAGTGTTCATTGCCTTCGACTCTTGCCCAGGCTGTCCCGCTTGCCAATAATATATTACCCACCTGCAAACCGGTGCGCAGACCATTGGGCATATCCATCAGATCGAGATTACGATTCGACAATGTAGAAGCGGTAAATGCGCCTGATGCGTGCCCGGACGGAAAACTTTGATTGTTTTTTCTATTTGGCCTCTGACGTTCGGTAGAATATTTGAGTATGGATGTTCCGAGTTGAGTTACTCCAAATGCTCCGACTTCCATACCAAGATTCTTTGCTTGGTCGGCTATCAACTTTTTGGAATCATTACCATCTGGAACTACAATCGCTGTTACCACAGTTTCTCCCACAAGAGACCATAACAGATAATATGAAACATTCCTGGCAGTGTTCTGAGAGCCGAAGACAGGTGTATGCTCGGTTGCCCAGTCAGAAACTTTATGGTCCCAATCTCCTATGGCAAAGACTAAAGCTCCTGCGGCAGGAATATATGTCTGAGGATCCACTATTGCATCATAAGCAGCCTTTTTGATACGATCGTTATCAAAATATAAATTCAATCCCCAGCTTTTTTGCCACTGCGGCGTCGTACACCCTGCTATAAATATCGCTACATATAGAGAAAAAACAAGTTTTTTGAAATTATGCATAATTTTATTTATTCAATCAAGAGGTCATTTAAGAGCCAACACAATATTGATATTATATTTGTGAGACCTTAAAATTAGATTAAGTGTTAATAAATTTTACATTTTTTATAATATGATTACAGGATTTTTCATGAGAGAGCATTGGAAGATTAATGTGGCAAATTGAATGGTTTGAAAATGTTAAGTGGATGTTGCAATGACAAATCAAAAAGAAATGGAGATACCAATAAAGTAACTAAATGTTTCAATGTGTCAGGGCATAGACTATAACATTGATACCCATTGGGTATGCGTGTTTTTCTGAGCATTCGAGGAAGTATTGCTTGTTTTCGCCTTCGCGTTCCCAGCCGTCACCTAAATCGTTATTGTGACAGAGCAATGCAACCATGCGGCCATGGTCGTCATAATATGTCCAGAAATGAGGAGCTACGTCTCCTCTCGATGAGTTCCCATGCTCATATTCAAAACTTTCACCCTGAATCCAGGTTTGAATATCCGTAATCTGAGGAAGCTCTTTCAAATCGAATACGATGTGAAATATTGGATTATCGAGAGTCAACTCTACAGGTTCCCTATCCGGAAATACTCCTCGCATCTCGTTGAGCATGTTGGCCCATCCTTCCGGATTCCAAAAGTCACTCATCATGGCAAATCCGCCATTAAGCAAATAACGTCGCAGTGCAACCTGTTCTGGGCCGCTGAGTATCATTCGTTGTACGCCGGAGAAATATATAAATGGATAATCGGAAAGTTCCGGATCAGTAAGACGAAGGATTTTGGTAGTCGGATTTACGTTCAGTGAGGTCAATTGCTGCAGCCTGTATGAAAAATTATAGTCAGCATCTGGATAGTCATTATCCCAGCGGTCCCACCATCCTACCCCGCCATAAGAATCGTACTGGATGCGAGCGAATGTAAAAGCATCATCTGCGAATTCAGGGTCAATTTCCCATCTCGGATAATCACTTCGCAGCGATACACGGTTTCTGCCGCGTAGAACCGGCGAGCGAAAGCGGCCTTGCGCAAAGACCAGCGTCACAGCCAAACAGGAAACGATACAAAGAAATATAATCATTCTAATACGCATTAGTCGTGATATTTCCCAGTAGGAATTTTTGATTTTTCAGCCATTGAATGATTATACTCCTTCGAAGCAGGACAGGGCAAGCGGAAACCTGTTATATATCCAGGAATAAAATGTTTTTGCCTGATTATACCTCTGTTCTCTCTAAAAAATGTTTGTTAAATAATTTTGTTATTTCTTTCGATTTACTTACGAAAAAGTATTCAGTTTAATTTAAGGTAAAATTTGATATTATGGCGAAGTATTAGATTTATTCCATTAAGAACGTTAAAGTACGCAATTATATTTTTTTTGCAAAACACTTGATAAAAGAAAGGAATTAAACGATGTGTGACAGGATTATTATATATGTTTCAATAGCTGTCTTTATTTTTGGAATAAGTGGATGCAGCTCTTCGCATAAGGTCAAACTGTCGCAGGTTTCCGAGCCGGCCCGTGCCGCAATTGAAAAGCTCACGGCAGGAGGGGAAATCAAGATGATTGAAAAGGAAACATCCGATGGCAAGACAATCTATGACGTTGAGGCGACAGTAAATGGAAAAGATATGGAGTATGACATTGCCGAGGATGGCAAGGTGCTCACTTCAGAAGAGAGCGTCCTATATGACTTGCTGCCTGCCGCTGTTAAGCAAGCAGCAGAGAAATATTTCGGTTCCGCTGAAGGTCTGAACGCCTCGAAAGAGCTTGAGGAAGAACAGACGTATTACGAGGTAGAAGGTAAAAAGGGCGGCAAAGAGATTTCTCTAAAGCTTGACCAGACAGGGAAAATCTTAGAAGAAGAAAATTAGATTCATGCAAAAGAAAGACTCGTTTCTGATCTTTTTGGCAGGTGTTGTAGTTTTTATCGCAGGACACAGCCGGGATTTTACCGGTTTTAACTGCCGTTTCGCTGTGTTTGCGCAGGAAATGCTGAGGAACGGCCCGACTTTTTTCCCAACTACCTACGGAAATCCCTATCCGGATTATCCGGCAGCTTCAACCTTTTTAATTTATCTTGTTTCCCAGTTGTTTGGCAAAGTTACTCCTTTTACTGCCGTTTTGCCGACTGCTATCGTTTCTGCTCTCATTCTTGTTGTTATTTATCGTATTGGAGCGATACACTCAAGGAAGTGGGGGCTTTTTGCAGTTCTTTTTGCATTATTTACAATAGAGTTTTTCAGCTTTTCGCGCAGCATCTCAATAGATCAATACACTGCTCTGGCAACTGTTCTGTGCTTTTACCTTGTCTATTCAGCGACTATTTACCACAGACAAAAGCGTCTTTGGTTTATCCCGTTTTTATTTATGGCCGGCTTTTTATTTCGAGGTCCGATAGGTCTGGTTGTTCCCGCAAGTGTGGTATGTGTTTATTATTTCTATAACAGGGATTTTGGAAATTTTTTCTATACAGCATCGATATCCGCCGTTTTGCTTATCATATACAGTCTCATATTGCTCGCAACCGCCCAATATCAGGGTGGCGAGGCATTTGTAAAGCAGGTGATAGAAGCACAGGTTACAGGACGCATCAGCGGCGCTGCGAGGCATTGGATTGGCTATTATTTTACGGAAAGTTTTGCGGGGTATGCCGTATCATATCCATTTGCAGTTATTGTTATTGCAGTTTTACACAAGAAAATATTTACACGTGAGAATGAAGAGTACAGACTTTTAGCTTCACTTGTGATATGGATCATGGTAGTGCTTGCTGGTATGTCTATACCAAGTGCGAGAAAAGTACGATATATCCTTCCGATGATTCCAGCCATAGCATTGGTTGGTTCTTATATCTTTGTCGATTCCAGCCAAAATGGCATTTTATTTGAAATTAAAAAAATATTCCTTCATTTTTGCACATGGTTTCCATTGGGAACGACTGTTGCTATTCTTGCCGCGTGGATTTTAAGCAAGCGAGTAGAATTTCTTTCCGGCGCAAACTATTTCGCGGCAGCACTGCTTATGGCTTTATTGGGGATAGTATCATGGATAATGAATACCAAATTCGAGGATAGTATCAAACGAGATTTCACTTTTCTGGCTGTTGGAACCATAACCTTTATTATTTTAATGATTTATATTGCAGAACCCATTGATAATTACCACAATAATGCCGGGCCGCTTGCGGCACAAATCGAAGCTCTGCAATCTAAGCAGGCTGGAGAAGTTGTTTTTTACAGGATTGACGCTGATGGCGAAGCAATAAAATTTATGGCGAATTTTGATATGCCGCTCAAACCACAGTTTATAAATAATCCGGATTATATTTTAAATTTCCATACTCCGGCTTATTTTATTGCCCTAAAGGAAGATTTCGAGGATTTGCCTGAGAATATAACAGCACGCATCAAGCTCCTCGATATCGGCAAAATCGGTCGTAATGATTGTGTGGTATTTAGCTGCTTTTAACCGGGTCTTCAGCTTATTTTAAGGAACGATGTGTTAATTATTATGAGATGCTTTCTGAATTGTTGCAATAAATAGCATTGGTTGTCCGTCTTTCTTGTATGTTTAAACAAGAGTTTTGAAAGGAGCGTCAAAGCGCGCAAAAGCTGTATTTATGAAATAAAATGATAAATATCAAGTAAATGGAGGTCTTTATGAAACGTTACACTGTTGCTCTGGTTGTCATAGCTGGAATCTTAATTATATCTTTTAGTGTAAGGTCATCACTCGGTGCAGCAGCAGGATCGACTGCAGATGCAGGACCTTTGCAGGTTATTAAAACTTTTACCGTTGGCGGTGGTACAGGATTCTTCGATTATCTTACTGTCGATTCGCAGACACGACGATTGTATATCTCACATTCTACCCAGGTTGAAGTGATTGATGCCAATGCCGGAACGCATATCGGCCAGATAGCAGGTACACAGGGAGTTCATGGTATTGCAATTGTACCGGACTGCAATGAGGGATATACGTCAAACGGCAGGGAGAATAAACTTGGCGTTTTTGACCTGGAAACGCTTAAAACGCTGCGTAAAGTAGATTGCGGTCGTAATCCAGATTCGATTATTTATGACCCTTTCACAAAAAAGGTTTTTTCCTTCAATCATAGCGGCGGCGATATTACTATGGTCGATACCACCGCTCCTGATAAGGCGCCTGTAACGATACAGGTTGGCGGTACACTTGAAACCGGCGTAAGCGATTTGGCGGGTCATGTTTATGTAAACGTTGAAGATAAAAGTGAAATCGTTGCTATCGATGCCAAAGAGGGTAAAGTTCTGGCACACTGGTCGCTTGCTCCCGGTGAGGAACCGACCGGAATGGCAATCGACCGCGAGCATCACAGACTCTTCGCAGGCTGCGGGAATCAGATGATGGTTATTCTCGATTCAAATGATGGTAAGGTGCTTGGTACAGTACCTATCGGTTCAGGTTGTGACGGTGTTACTTTTGAGCCGTCTCTTGGTCTTGCTGTCAGCTCCAATGGCCGTGATGGCACAGCGACAGTAGTAAAGGAAGAACCGGCCGGTACATTCAAAGTAGTTCAGACGCTCAAAACAGCAAGAGGCGCTCGCACTATTACATGCGACCCCCTCAGTCATCTGATTTACCTGCCATGTAACATTATGAGCAATGGCCAAAACCAGTTTTCAGTCCTTGTAGTTGGAAAAAAGTGATATTATTAAGAAATAGATTTACAAAAGAAACGAACTGCTTAATTTAGGTAATTGATTTCAGATATGTGCACTCAGTTTCCAGGGGCTGAATGGTAATAAAAATAAAAAAGTGCAATAAATTCGGAATTATTTCCGTCTTGAACTATATAATAACTTAGTATTACAATTACTATAGTGATGTGATTTAAATATGAAAGAAAAACTTTACCTTGCTTTTTCTATCCTAATGATAGCAGGCTGCGCTGCTACATCGAATAAAAACGATCCTAATCTTTTTTCACATGTTTCTGAAGGTATCAAAGAACGTACCGATTATAATTTACGACAAACGTCACAATCTGCTCACTTCGAGATACCAGAATGGGTAACGCTTGATGACGGCCTGTCACAGGATGAAGCTATAGCACTTGCGCTCTGGAATAATGCACAACTTCAGGCAGACCTGGCAACATTGGGTTTTGCACGTGCCGACCTGCTTGAAGCGAAGATGATTAGTAATCCAGCTTTTTCGCTTCTATTCCCGATAGGTCCCAAAGCACTTGAGACAGACCTTGGCATACCGATTGATATCCTTTGGCAGCGTCCCCATCATATTGCTATGGCAAATCTTGATGCACAAAGTCTTGCTGAAAGCCTTATAACAAATGGTTTGGATCTTATTCGTAATGTTCAGATAACCTATGTCAACCTGTGGCTGTATCAAAAAAAGCTGGAACTGGCGAAAGAGGATGTACAGCTTAAAAATGAGATTGGCAGGATTACTCAGGCTCGTCTCAAAACAGGAGACATCAGCAGTGTTGCAGCAGATATAGCATTTGTAGATTCGCTTGAAAGCACCAGCAATATGAACAGTTTGTTAAAAGAAACCGATATAACAAATCAACAGCTAAATACATTGCTTGGGCTTTCCCGGAAGGATACAACTTATAATATAGGAGCAATAAATATTCCTGGAAAACCAACTGTTTCTATTGATACACTTTTTCAGACGGCTCTTGCAGCACGTCCCGATCTAAGAGCGGCTGAGTTGGAAATAGAAGCTAAAGGAAAGAAAATCGGCTGGGAGAAATCCAAAATATATAATTTTATAGCCATAATAGACGCAAAAGACGAAGGCGAAGACTTCTTAACAATCGGACCGGGAATACAATTAGATATTCCAATTTTCAATCAAAACCAAAGCCAAATCGCCTACGCTGAAGCGGAATTTGAACAGGCTGCACGAAAATATGAAGCACTTCGCCAGAACATTATTCTTCAGGTTCATCAGGCTTTTACTCGATACCTTTCAGATTATGAAGAATATAAATTGTGGAAAAACGATATTATTCCTTCTTTGCAAAAAAAAGTCGAACAAGAAACAAAATCCTTTAAGATAGGCGAAATGTCCTATCTGATGATTGTTGAATCCATGCAAAAACTTATCGATTCAAAAGTACATCTTGTCGAATCAATTGGCAATTTGCTCATTGATACAGCAGAGCTTAATTATTGGGTAGGAAAGAAATTAATATGAATAAACTTGGAACATT
>CAYSHS010000130.1:0-8514 GCA_964430845.1 uncultured Pirellulales bacterium
TCGACTGCAATAGGGTAGGTCTTCACCATGCGGGATTTTTGAGAATTTTCGCCGACCCTGATTCGTTATGCCTGAAAAAAATTTAAATTCCTTCCCTGACCGCCAAAGTGCGAAAGTTGGGTTAATAATATGAATGTGAGAGCATGGATTTTTTTAGCAGAATTTGTATAATTTAGGAATGAGTTTGACAGAGAAAATAAAATCCAAGGCTATCGAACTGGGATTCGACCTGGTTGGGATTACTGATGCAGGTGAAATAGGTTCCGAGCAGGTTGAGATTCTGCAATCCTGGCTTGAATCGGGCTGCGCGGGTCAGATGACATGGATGCACAGGAATTTCGAGAAAAGGATAAATCCATCAAAGCTTCTTGATAATGCTCAATCAGTTGTTATTGTCGGCTTGAATTATAATCCGCCGGAAATGGTGCGATGTAATCGTACCCTACATGGTCAAATCGCAAGCTACGCATGTTACGAAGATTATCATACATTTATTAAAAAGCGACTTCGTGAGCTTGCTGATTTTATTGTCGTACATAATGCACAAAACGAAAAATGGATTCCCGCCTTCGCGGGAATGACAGAGCGAGGTACGGCGCAAGACGGTCGAGTTACGAGTTACGAGTCACGAGTCACGACAAAGATATGTGTGGATTCTTTGCCGCTGGCTGAAAGAACGCTGGCAGTCAAAGCGGGGCTGGGTTTTATCGGGAAAAATTGTATGCTTATAAATCCCGAGATTGGCTGCAAGATATTTCTTGGTGAAATAATAACAAACCTTAAATTAGAGTATGATGAACCGATTGTAGAAAGTAGGGTGCGATGCATCGCACCAAGTGAATCGACACTTTGTTCAAGTTGCGATAAATGTATAAAGGTATGTCCTACTGGAGTTTTGAGGCATGACGATTTGTTCGATGCGAGCAGGTGTATCAACTATTTGACTATCGAATATAAAGGCGAAATCCCGAATGAGCTTGCTGAGAAAATCGGTAATAGGCTGTTCGGATGCGAGGATTGTATTAATATATGTCCCTATCAGAAAAATGCTCCGGTATGCAAAAATACTCAGTTCAAATTTTATCTCGAAAGAGCACAGATAAATCTTGAAGATGTCCTTCAGTTAAACGAGAAATCATTTGAAACAAATTTCAAAGACAGCCCTGTACAACGGGCAGGTCTCGATGTGCTCAAGAGAAACGCGAAAATTTGCCTTAGTCCGAACAATTCATTAAACGCAGAGAACGCCGGGCAAACATAAAAACTAAATTGGCTTGTTATTCCTGCGAAGGGTCAGCACATTAGGCGTCCCTGAAGGAGAATCCATTGCAGCGATACCCAAATGGATACCCGCCTTCGCGGGTATGACATGAAGAGTAATTAAAAGAACTTCTTCATAACAGCGGCTGTGTGCATCGAGATAAGCATGAGGTAATCGAGGTCACTCAGGCTGTAGTGCTTGTCTTTCATCCCGTTATCGATATAGATTACGCCGTGACAGCCGTTAGGCCGCATCACGGCCGCAATCAGCGCCGAGCGTATCGCCTCATCCTCTTCTAACTGCGCCGAGACCCTTGGCAAAACGAGGAACTGTCCCTTTTCCACAACCTGCCCGATTTTCTGCTGAAGTTTCAGTTGTCCCAGGTCCACAGGTGAGCCATCCCTTTTCTTGCCTGCGTGACATGCCATAGAGCCTGAAGGTGCGGTTCTAAGCGCCCCCCAGACATGAGCTGCCTCGAGCTGCTCCAGTGAGATATCCAGCAGGCACAGAAGAATTTCATCGAGGCTCTCGGCGCCGCATATTTTTTCGGAAGCCTGAGAAAAATCCGTTAATCTTCTTGCCGCAAGTCTCATGGCAGGTGCGTGACCCGCATCGGGTTTTCGTACTACAGTCTCATGAGGCGGGATAGCCAAAGCTGCTTCCAGGTGGAGCGTGTCGTCAAGCTGCATTTCCTTGTCTTCTTCCGAAACATCCTCTTTGATAATGAAATCGATGATAAAATCCGTTATCCGAACGCAGTCGCCGTGTTTTATCTCTGCCTTGTGAATTGCCTCGTCATTAAGGTATGTTTTGCTGGTCGAGTCCAGGTCCTCGATAGTCCATTTCCCATCGTCATTGCAGATAATTATTGCGTGACGCCTGGAGACTGCCCTGTCAGGCAGAAAAATATTGCTGTTGGTTCCTCTGCCTATCAAAATCGGCCCTTTCTCGAATTGAAATTCTTTGGCATTGCCATCTTTTTGCTTTAGGAGTATGCGCATGACTTTTCTCCTTAATAACATTGAGTTCAAAAGGGCTTCATTTTTGTATTAAATTATATGAAAATTTGTTTGTTTTGTCAATAGGCAGGCCGACATGTTTTTATATCAAACCGGAAAAAACCTTACCAGAGAAGTGTTTTCTGACATTTTTGGGTGTTAGTTAAAAAAGTCCTTGAAAAAAATATTGAAAAGAGCTATAATAAATTAAAATAATAATGTTCTACTCATATATCTTGGTTTTGTGAGATGGTTGTTTTTAATAAGTTCGTAGTATATTTTTTTATGAATAAGCTGTCTCACAGGAGGCTGGAGTACTCGATATTCCAGCCTTTTTTCACAATTATCAGGCCGGAAACGGGTTTTTTTTGTACGCAGTGAAAAAAAAATAAAAAAAAACGCTTGGCGCATAGGATTTTTTAAGATATAATTATGATAGTAGTTTAAATATATAAGAACATATAGTGTGTGAGTTATGTAATACACGATTATAGTATCAGTTCAAAGAAGGATAAATGGGTGTTCAATATGAGGACTAAAAAGGGATTCACATTAATCGAGCTTTTAGTTGTTATTGCTATTATTGCAGTGTTATTGGCAATCTTGATGCCGGCATTGCAGAGAGTAAAAGAGCAGGCAAAAGAAATGGGCTGCAGGGCCAACCTGCGCCAATATGGTATTGCACAGGTTTTGTACCTTGATGATTACCAAAGCAAGTTTCCTTCTGCATGGACCTCGCTGGTTGCTACTGAGACTCCTGTAGCAGGCTATCAGCGTTATTGCAGATGGCATGATCCAAGGTATCCTCCTGATGGCTCTTTCTGGCCTTACCTGAAGGACAAAGGAGTTCATCTTTGCCCAACATTCAAAGTATGGTCAAAATCTATGGGTGCAGGCCATCCAAGCCATGATGCTTCCATACCGATTATACCCCAATACAGCTATAGCATGAATGCTTTGCTTGGCGGCAGGTCAAATCCCAGGACACCTGGCTGGAACGGACCATCCTCTTTCGGCGGCGGTGCAGTTATTCTTGGTGAGGTAACAAGAAACAACGCCGAGGTATTTTTCTTTGGTGAAGAGAATATGTGGACCAGGGATGGTAATGCCAATGTGCTTAATGATAATGCTTTATGTGGACAGGGAACAGACTGGCTCGGAACTTTCCATGGAACTTCGGCATCTAAACTGAACTGGGGCACGGTTAACGTCGTATTTGTGGATGGTCATGTCGATTCTGTTACTTCGGCTCTTACTCCTGCCGGTCCGAGTGATACATCACAGATGGAATTCGGCCGATTTGAAAAATATTGCTGGCCTAACAAGAATAAAACACCTACCGCAAATTAGCAGTAAATATAAATTTTCTTTCGTGGTTATGGTTTTGCCTCGATGGATTATTTTAAGCATATTTAATTATGTGGCCGTGCGTTAATCATCGCCGCTAAAAGGATATGACGCAGTCTGTCAACACTTAGCTTATTAAGATATTCCTCGGTGAAATCCAGCTTAAATCTGCCACGAAAATTTTTGATTCTGCTTGTAAGCTCGTTTTTTCCCAAAGCTGCAATTGATGTTGCCTGCTTGTCGAAATATGTTCCTGTTGCCATTTTTCAATTCCTGAACTTGTATTTTATTTTGTTTTTATATAGTTTGCTATCGTCCTGCATGAAGTGCGTCTTTTCCGGAAATTTCCTGTTATATTTATAAAGCCCTTAATTAGCTTATTATTGGCCTAAATTTTTTTTGTGATTTTTGAGCAGGTCTGATAACTTTATGATATGAAGACAGAAATGCTGAATTATGACCTGCCTGCCGAGCTGATTGCACAGCAGCCTTTGCCGGTACGAACGGATTCGAGATTACTGGTCTTGAGTCGCTCGGATAGGAGCATTTTAGACAGCAGTTTCAGAAGGCTTGGCGAATTTTTATTACCCGGAGATTGCCTGGTTCTTAATGATACGAAAGTTCTGCCTGCACGATTTTTCGCAAAACGAGCTTCCGGGGCAAAACTTGAGGGATTGTTTTTGGAAGAATTGCCAGGGAAAGTATGGTCAGTATATCTCAGGGGACTACGTAAAATCAGATCAGGCGAGAAAATTTTTCTAATCGATAAGAGAAAATGCGTTTTATGCCAGGCAAAGTTAATCGAAAAAACTGACGAGGGGAAGTGCGTATTGAAAATATTATCTGATGATACATCGGAAGCTGTGCTCGAACAAATTGGTTTTCCTCCCTTACCTCCATACATCAAACGCGATGATAATCCCGAAATTGCAGAAGATGATAAGCATCGCTACCAGACGGTTTATGCGCAAAAATCAGGAGCTGTAGCCGCTCCGACTGCGGGTCTGCATTTTACAAACACTTTTATAGAGCAACTACAAAATAAGGGAATAATATTTGCCGAAGTGACGCTGCACGTAGGAGCAGGGACATTCAAACCGATAACATCGGAAAATCTCGAAGACCACAATATTCATGAGGAACGCTTCGGCATCGACAGGCAAAATGCAAAGCTGATAAACGAAGCCAGGAAATCCGGAAGACGAATAATACCTGTAGGCACAACTTCAATGCGAGTTCTGGAGACAGTAGCCAGAAACTCGCAAATAGAGCCGACTGAAGGCTCAACGAAACTATTCATAACGCCTGGCTACGAGTTCAAAATATGCGATGCGTTGATTACGAATTTCCACCTGCCTAAATCTTCATTGCTTGCGCTCGTAGCGGCTTTTGCAGGATTGAACAACATCCTCGCTGCATACAATCACGCAGTTGATAAACACTATCGATTTTATTCCTACGGCGACTCAATGCTGATTCGCTGAAAACCGGCATTGGTACATCCCCCCCCAAATCCATGCAAGCACGGCCAAGATGGCCGTGCTACATAGGATAAGTTACTATTTATACATCATATCAAAATGATTCTCGGCGCTGACTAATGCTGCACGCATCATGTCTTCTGCCTTTGCGGTTTCTCTGTTTGCCAGTACTTTCATAAGAGCTTTTGTATCCAGCTCCTTAGCGGCTTTCTCGCAGGCTTCCCAGCTTAATACGCTTCTGATTACCCTGTCAATTCCCTGCTCAGTGTTGTCGTATGCTCTTGTCTGCATGTCGTGACCTTTCCATCGGGCATAACCTGCCTGCTGAATGAGTCCTGCAATAGCAATATTCATGCCGTTAATTCTTGCGCCGTGGTCGATGTCATATTTTCCGGGGCCGCCCAGGATTATGCCGTCATTGTAGCCCTGGCTGTTGAGGTGCATGTGAATAACCATGTCATTATCAAGCTCCTCGACTGTATCATAGACATGGTCAAGCCCGATCATTTCCGAATGTCCGAACTCTTTATTGACGCCTTTGTTCTTTCTTGAGACGCCGAACTCTTCCTCGATTCTTCTCCAGAATAACAATGCGCTGGCAACTGTCGGGATGAGCATCGCCGGGTGTCCCTCGTTAGGCTTCGGCTCGAATCCTATATGAAGACTGCCGCCTTTTTTCTCTTCATATTTGCATAATCCCGCAACACTTTCCTTGAGGTTTTCATACATCTTTTTAATGCCGATAGTTGCGATGTCATAGCCAAAAGAGCCATTCCAAATGACCAAAGCAGGGGCCTTCTCAATATCAGGATGCCATGCTTTCTTCAATGTCCCGTAAGCCAGGTCAACTGTCTTTGTTCCCAGCTCTTCTGCGGCTTTGCGCTCATTCGGGTCGAGTGACGCAATTCCGCCGTAAGCAAAATGACTATGTGCACCGGGTGTAATCATTGCCAGGTACAGGTTATTGTCAATTAGCGCATCAGCTACTGCAGCGGCGTTATCGTCATCGACCTCTGCATCGTAATGCATTTCGATACCAAGCTCGACATTATCCGGAAGCCTGGGGGTGATTTTCTGGCCGACCAGCCTGATCATGTCGGGAGTTCTGAACGAGCCTCCCCATTCTGGCCTCATATCTCCGGGGACGAAACCCCCTTTACCCGGATTGAATGTCCATCTGCAAATACTGTGTAATGATTTTTCTGCCATTGTTGAAGTTCTCCTTTCTCGAATTTACGAGATTTCCCTAACCTTAGCTCTAATTAGTGCCAAGACGGGATTTATGGTTTCAGTTGTTGGATTAAAACGTTTTGCCAATTTTCATAGGCTTTTTTATATTCTGAAGTCAAATTTTCATTTGGTTCTATTGTTTTTACCGGCTCCAGTCCGACGAAGGCGTCTTCGGGACCTTTATAAATTCCAGCGCCGATACCGGCACCTCTGGCCGCGCCTTGTGAGCCGTCGGTTTTATATAGCTCGACACTTGCTCCTGTAATTGTCGCGAAAGCTTCAGCAAACAAAGGACTTAAGAACATATTTGCGTGACCGGCTTTGACTGTTTTGAGCTTAATTCCGATATTTTCCATTATTCCCAGGCCGTAGTTTAACGCAAAGACGATTCCTTCCTGTGCAGCTCTAAGGAAATGAACCTTTTTATGTGTATTGAAGTTCCAGCCGTGAACTGATGCGCCGATGTTTTTATTTTCAAGTGTTCTTTCCGCACCGTTGCCGTAAGGTAAGATTACTAAACCATCCGAACCGACAGGTGCCTGTGCCGCAAGTTCGTTCATCTGGGGATAATCTATTCCGTCTTTTACGAAATTATGTTTTAGCCAGCTATTGAGAATTCCCGTTCCACTGACGCACAATAAAACACCATATCTTGGTGTATCCGGCTTATGATTGACATGAATGAACACATTTACTCTTGAGAGCTTATCATACTTTTTCTGATCACTTATACCGTAAACAACACCGGAAGTTCCAGCCGTTACAGCAATTTCACCAGGCTGTAAAACACTAAGCGAAAGAGCGTTATTTGGCTGGTCTCCTGCACGATAGCTCACTTTTGTTCCTGCTTTAAAGCCCAGTTCGTTCGCCGCTGAGGCTGTAAGCTCACCCTGCAGGGAAAAAGTCTGGACGCGATCAGCTATAAGATTTTTGGAAATACCTGCTTTTTCGAGTACAAAATCGGCCAGTTTTTCATTTTCATAGTCCCAGATTATTCCTTCTGACAAGCCTGATGGAGTCGTTTTAATCTCGCCGGTCATTTTCATGGCGATGTAATCGCCCGGGAGCATCATTTTATCAATTTTAGAATAGAGCTTTGGCTCATTTTCCTTTACCCACATGAGTTTTGTTAGAGTGAAATTACCAGGCAGATTAAAGAGGCTTTTCAGGCATTTTTCCGGCCCGATTTCCCTGGCTGCTTTTTCACCGAATGGAACGGCTCTGCTATCGCACCAAATTATCGATGGGCGCAGAACCTGCTGATTTTTATCCACTACGACAAGGCCATGCATCTGGTAGGAAATACCAATCGCTTTCACATCACCAGGCTCGAATTTAACCTGCTCCCTGATTTTTTTTGATGTTATTTTAACGTGCTCCCACCATGTTTGAGGCTCCTGTTCCGCCCAGCCTATCTGCTTTGCAATAATATCCAGCTCTTTTGTCGGCGAAGTCGCACTTGCAAGCAGCTTGCCTGTATCAGCATCTATTAGCGAAGCCTTAACTGACGAGCTTCCGACATCATATCCAAATAATAATCTTGCCATCTTTACTTCCATTCCTTATAAAATTGATAAGCTATTGTTTAAAAGTTTCGGGATTATACCCTTTTATCAAAGCGTTCTCAAGAAATATTTTTAAAAATCCCCAAGATTATTTAAAAACCAAATAACAAACTTATATTGATAATTTGCGTAAATTGTGTTAGGATAAGAGGGAACAAAAGTATTTGTTGAAAAGTTCACAGGGGGCGAACGGCTTCGACCGGATGACGGATAGTCAAGTCGCATGCCCAGGACGCCGGTTGGCCTGGTTAAAAATCCGGTACAAATTTTACTTGGCAACTATCAGTATGCCATGGCTGCTTAATTAGCGGCCCGTTCTGTCAGATTACGCCTGCGGGTCTGATAAGGGCGTCAAAAAGCGGGCTATATCGAGCCGGTTTTTCGGGACGGCTCGATGAAAATTTCTCGAAATAGCTGAATTAATCGCCTGTCGTTTGGCGATTAACAAGGCGAAATAGACAAATAAATCGACTACGCATGTAGAAGCTTGCCTTGAAACATCTCGGGACGGGGGTTCGAATCCCCCCGCCTCCATTCGACTCGCTGCGCTCGCTCATGGCAGGCCATTCTGGTTTTAGCCAAGTGAGTATATATGATTGATGATATAACTTTAATGCGAGTCGAATGCCCTG
>CAYSHS010000131.1:0-8416 GCA_964430845.1 uncultured Pirellulales bacterium
CATCCATACAACACCATTTTCTTTGTTGCATTTAATGCACTCAAGAGACTGGCATTGGAATGCACCAGAGAAAGGCAATATCCGTAACCTCCCATAGCAATAGCAACAAGCATGCCACCATAACCTGATGGGCCAGTCCAAAGATAAATAATATCTTTGGCAAACGCTACCCCGCCGATCCAAATCAAGCCGCTCAAAATCGGTAAAATAGTAGTAATTTCTTTATATCTTGATGATATCCAATCCCACTGATTATGGCTTATTGCTCTGCCATACATCGGACTAATCGCACCATTGAAAACAGTGAATAAGGAAAAAGCAAATGTGAAAAGGCGGAAAGTAACCGCATAAGATGTAACTGGCTCCGGTCCGAGAAAAAAAGAAATCACAAGATTGTCGGTACTCCAGACAACCATCGCAGCAATACCGATGATAAAAAAACGCAAGCTGCTGGAAAGTATATATTGTACAGAAGCAGCTTCCTTCTGAGTTTCTATAAACTTTATTCTCATGTGCTTATAAACTACCAGAAGGTGTAAGCTACCTGCGATACCACTTAACAATCCTCCCAGCCCGGTTAATAATGCCAGCGTGAAAAGATTACCATGCGTTAGAACAGTAATCAGCAGTGCTACTAATCTTAGGAGCGTTGCTATCGAGGTATAAAAGCGATCCCAAAACACCTTCTGAAGACCAACAAACGCAGCCGTGAAAGCAAGAGTCGGCAATCGTAGCAAAAAGAAAAGAGCAAGAATAGACGTTGCTCCAACAGCTTCATTTTTTAAAGGTAAAGAAATATCCCCAAAAATGCAAGCCCATCCGGGATAGAAGTATTTTACTATCGAGAGGATTATCAACACGCCTGCGGCAAATATACTAAGCAATATAGTAGTATGCCGCAAAATACTTCGTTGATTATTTTTGTTTGTTTCTTTGGCAATCAAAACTGACGTTGCAGTATTAACTCCAAATTGTGAAAGTTCAATATAAGCGAGGATAGACGAAATAACCATCCATATACCATACTTAACGGGGCCGAAATAATGAATGCCAAGAGGTATTGATATCAGGCTTACTATGATAGATACAATCTTTGCCAGGTAGATAGAGGTACTTCCAATTATAAAGATTTTTTTTCGATTATGTGAGGACATAAAACATATCCGTTATTTAACGGATACTCCCACATGCCCCGGGACTATCGGGGTAAAAAACTTTTTATACAGAAAAGCAACCGGCTTGTAACAAAAACCTGGAACAAGTAAAAGCGGTAAATCAATCAACCAAAAGCTCGGAAATTTTTTATACAAATTAATGCATCTCTTCAAAAGAACCGTATTCGTTTTCAGACCTTCAGCTTTTGCTTTGGGAATAATACGTATATATCCTCTTTTATGATTTAATATTGCCCTTCTAACTGTTTCAGGGGAATATCCAAATAAATGCATCATTTGATACGCCTCGACAATATTAAGGCCGACATAAAAACGAGACCCGTTTGCACCCCATCGTTTATGTGAGATTAGAATTTCTGATTTAAAACTCTCTTTGCATAGATAAGCATAATTAGTTGAAAGCGCTACAATTAAAAAAATGACATGAATCCATCCAGTTCCGAAATATGGAGATAAATCTAAACTCTCCCATATTTGTTTATTAACCACATTTGAAGTAAGTCCACCACATCGAAAGGCCGTTTGGGTAAAGAACTCATCACCTGTCCGACATATACAATCCTCAGAAAGGTTTGTATAAGGACTTAAGCTATCGACATATATTTCTGCCATCTCCGATTGCTCTTTTATTACATCTAAAACCTTTTTTATTCCTCCTATGTGCATAATATCATCATCGGCGAACAACCATACGAAAGTACCCTTTGCTCTTCTGACTGCAAGGTCGACGTTTCGGTCAAAACCGACATTTTCATCATTTCTAAAATATCGAATTGAAGGATTTGTTTTCTGATATAAATTGATTATCTGAGCAGTATTATCCGTAGAAGCATTATCAGAGATAACAATCTCTACGCCCTCTTCAAGTTGTGGGAGAATACTGTCTAACGCAGTCGAGATTGTCCAGGAACCATTGCAGGTAGGTATTGCAATCGAAAGTTCAGGCTTTCTGTAACTGTCGGCCATTATCGTCCTTAACTATTTCATTAACAATTCTATGCGCAAAACACTCCGCGCTGAACGGATAAATCTTATCACCTTTGATAAAATTTTTTATTGCATCCAGATAACCAATATATTCGTTATCCGGCATGTTTATAAGATAACTATAAAGCTCTTCGTAAGTCCTGAAATTCTCTCTGTCTATAAATGTATCTGCGGGAATATAATCAGTTACATTTGGCGCGCCCCGGTAAACGGGGACACAGCCGCCAAAGAAACAATCAAATATTTTTTCGGTAATATAACCTGGAATATCTCTTACGTTTTCATAACAAATGGCAAATTTGTATTTTTGAAGTATCTCTTTTTTTGATTTGATTGATCCCCTATAAGATGGATAGCTGGGTTTTAATAATCCGGCTAAAGACTTAAATCTGTTTAATCTCGATAAAACGCCATGGAAATAATGCTTATCCCAACCCATACCATACAGATCAAAATCTCCAGGATGATTCTTCTCAAACCAGCGAATCGCCCGCACTCTTTCAGTGTATAATTCCAATGGGTGGGATTTATATTTATGCCCTGCTATCAGGGTACAGAGTTTGTTTTTATTTTTCAGACCAAACTTTAAATCGATAGGAATTTTATTAGGCAAGGAGTATTTGATATATTTTTTATTATCTGCCCAATTATCATTCCATGTAAAAATCTTTTTAAAATATTTATGATTTTCTATGTTCCAATTATCTGGCCTTATAATTTCGGTTTCAAAATTTATTAAATATAAATTTTTGAATTTATTTTTAATTAATTGTCTGAAATACCTGTTTTTAAAGGTAGGAAAATCCATAAAGAAGATTGAATTATAATTCTCTAACGGTTCCGTATCAATAGTAGAAACTCTTATGTTTCTTGTTCCTGCAAATTCAGCTAAGTAAACAAAAGGATATAAAAGGTCATCACCGATTTGGGCAGAGGAATCTTTAAACATTTTATTATCGTTATATATTTCATAATAATTAAAAAAGCCTATTTTCATTTCATTGTCCTACGGTATGACATTTTAATACAGGGAACTTATTCACTGGTAATTTTCAGCCATTTTGTTAAATTCAATATTTCCCAGGACAATTGGAAATTATTTGAAGATAAGATTCAGCCAGTTCAGGATAGTTTCCACGGTAAAAGCCTAACTCATGGATTTTATCCGCACCTTTTAACTCATATAATATTGAAACATATTTCCTGTAAAACGGTTGGTTTCAATATTACCGGCAATCAAAGCAGCTAATTCCTTTATAGAGATATCATCGCCCCGGCCAATCCTAATTATTTGAGCAGAATCATAATTTTCCATGAAGAAAAGGAATGTTTCTGCCGCATCATCAGCATACATAAAAACTCACGTCTTGCAGTACAAGTGCCCAAAACGGTCATACTCTTTATGTTATCATCCATCGCATCAACAAATATTTATTCAACAGCAGAGAGTGCATGTGAACACAAAGGATCAAAGCTGTCATTAGTTCTATACAAATTACAGGGCATCACGCTGATCCAAGGCAGCCCATATTGTTTTCTGTATCGGAAACAATGATTTAAATGTTAAGATAATCTTGTGCAAGGATAGAATCAAGCGTTCGCCGTATCGTGCGAGCTCCGTTGCAGACAGGGGCACATATCATTACTTTAGGCCAATTCATTTTCGATTCCACTTTATGGTCCTTCGCAACGCTTCTTCTAAGCTTATCAAGGGGTATAAGCCTAAGTTCGTCTTTTCTTTTTCCACAGATGGCATATAACGCTCCGCTGGTTGGCCAGGTGAAGCTGATTTTGAAATTATCACATTCGGCGGATTCGGAAAGATAGCAGCAACTTGATATGCCAGATTCATGATAGATATCTCTTCCTCTGATCCGACATTATAGGCCTCTCCTGGTTTACCTCGCAATAATATTGTCCAAAGCCAAATCGTCAAATCCGCCGCATATAGGTAAGAACGATATGGAGTCCCATCACCGCAGACACGTATTGGCCCTCCTGCCAAACCGTCTCGTATGAAGTTCCCAATTGCATAGTGAATATTAAGGTTCAAATACGGCCCAACAAATGCAAAGCAGCGGGCAATAACGGTTTCCAGACCGTATTGCTTTTGATAAATGCTGCAGAGTAGTTCAGCCATTCTTTTACCTTCACCGTAAGCTGAGGAAGGTTGTGTCGTATCTGGCGATCCATTATAATTTTCTGGAATATGTGTTAAGTCTTCAGGTTGTTTTCCATACACGGCACCTGAGCTTGTTAATAAAAATCGCCTGGCTTTACAATGTCGAGCAAACTCAAGTGTCCTTCGAGTTCCTTCTACTATAGTATCCAGCATAGATAATGGATTTTCTGCATTTACTTGTACACTGGCTTCTGTCGCTCCATGAATTATATAGTCAAATTGCCCTTCAGGGAATTCAAAATCACGAACATCCCCTTTATGAAAACAAATATTGACATCATTAGCAATATGAGGATACTTTGCCTTAAACGTATCCGGATCACGGCTTAAAATATGAGCCTGTGCGTTAATCTCTAAAAGATTATTAATCCATATAAAACTCTCCAGCAGCCATTTCCCAAAAAAACCGGTACCGCCGGTTATAAAAATCCTTTTACCCCGTAATTCTTCCCATAAATCCTGTGTACAATCAAGAATAAAGTTTAAATCATCAGCTAACGGATTTTCCATCGACACTCTATTCATCAATCAGTTTTACTATCATCTCTTCCTTTAATTCTGTTCTGTCAAGAAAAGGATACATATCCTCCAATGGTCGGGAAACCATAGTACCGTCTTCCTTACGTACAGAAGCAACTGTCGGCACAATTTCCTGGTCACGGATACATATAACTTCACATAATACGGCTTTGGGGTGCGTTAAAACTTTCTTTATGCCTTCTTCTAAACTATGGCTATCATCCAATCTTTCGTATTGGATACCATAAGCTGCCGCAATTTTCTCAATACTTGGGAATGAGACTCCACAGGTTGGATCAGTACCAATAAAACGACCTTCAAAAAATTTCCTTTGGGTAGCACGAATCGAAAGGTAGCCGTCATTATTCCAGACAAATAGCTTGATAGGCAGGTCGTATTCAATAACGGTCTGGAGTTCCTGAATATTCATCTGGAAAGAACCGTCACCTGTAATTCCAATTACTGCAGCTTTTTTATTAACAAAACTTACTCCGATACTGGCCGGTAGTGTATAGCCCATTTCCATCTGCCCGCCCGAATATACAGACCTCTGACCTTTCTTGAACTGCATTGCCTGAGTAGCTACATATCCGGCAGAGCCGGCATCGGATACTATAATGGCATCATCATTTAAAACGTTTCCCAGACAATGTATAAAATGATAAAGATTAATACCTTCCCCGGAATCTGAATACTCCTTCAGGTAAACCGGATATTTTTCTTTCCAATGCCGGCATTTTTCTACCCATGAAGATTTGGATTTAGCTAAAGGGCACTGTGTTAACTTTTTTAAAAATATTTTGGCATCAGAATGTATAAAATGGTCAATCTTTATAGTATTCTTCTTGTGTTCCACTGGGTCAATATCAACAACAATTTTGCACGCTTCCCGAGCAAATTTATCATATTCGTGCCCGGTGCTGCAAACACTCAGACGACAACCAATAGAAAGAATTATATCGGCATTCTGAACTGCCATATTTCCTGCCCGGCTGCCCTTAATTCCAATGGAACCAATATATAACGGGTGCTCACTATGTAACAAGTCAATTCCCAGCTTTGATGAGACATACGGAATCTCAAATGACTCGATGAAATTTTTGAATTCACTAATAGCTTTGCCTAAACGTATTCCGTTACCCGCTATTACTATTGGTCTTTGAGCTTTTGTTAATAACTGATAAACTAATTCAACTTCGTTTCTTGTCGGGATGCTTTCTGTCTCAGTTATGCTTTTTTCTTCATTATTAAAATGTAAAATAGACTTTTTATCAATTTCAGCCCCCTGAACATCTAAAGGTATATCCAGCCAAACAGGCCCCGACCGTCCTTCTCGAGCTAAAAAAACCGCCTTCTCTAAATGATAAGCAATAAGCTCTGGCTTATTAACCATAACCGCATACTTTGAGAGAGATTTCACAACCGGAATAATATTCGCTTCCTGAACACCTATTTGTCTTAGATTCAAGCCTGAATTATATATAGTATCCTTTCGTTTAACCTGCCCGGAGATAAAAAGGCATGGAATATTATCCTGCCACGCATCGAGCAATCCCATCATTGCATTAATCCCTCCACATCCCGTCGTCACATAACAAACTCCTAAATTTTCATTGTACCTGGAATATGACATAGCAGCCATAGCAGCAGCCTGTTCATGATGAGTACAAACAGCTTTCAGGTTTTTGTGCTTTGCCACACCATCTGATAAAAACATCATACCTCCACCTGTTACCATGAAGATATGTTCAACGCCCTGTTGATATATAAAATCAGCTATGTAATCAGCTACACGCATAATACCGCTCTTTTCTTCAGACACTTATTCATTCGGTACAAACCCTCCCTGATATTGTCAATGTTCGTTGCATAGCACAGCCGGACATAACCTGCCCCCGCTTTGCCGAAATTAGTTCCCGGTAAAAGTGCAACGCCGGCTTTCTCCAGCATAACCCGAGCAAATTCAATATCATCCATTCCTGTTCCCTGGATATTTGGAAAAACATAAAAAGCACCTCCGGGATTCAAACAGCTTACACCCGGAAGCTCGTTAAGCCCCTTTACAAGAATATCTCGTCTTTGACTGTATGCATCAATCATTGCATTCACTTCTGACTGAGGACCCTTGATTGCTTCAATTCCGCCTCGCTGAACAAAAGGAGACACACAGGAAGATATTGTTTGTAATAGTAAACCCATTTTCTCAATAACTTTTTCCGGACCAATAGCACATCCAAGCCGCCAGCCTGTCATTGCGAATGCTTTACTAAATCCATTCAAAACGATTGTTCTTTCTTTTGCCATATCCCGGCACGCAGGCGAATAAAAACGAGATGAACGATTATAAATCATACGTGAGTAAACTTCATCCGACAAAAGAAAAACGTCATATTCCTTTGCTATATCATAAGTATCATCTAATTCTTCTCGTGTCATTACTGACCCACAGGGATTATGCGGGGAGTTTATAATTATCAACCTGGTTTTGTCTGTTATATGTTCCCGTATATCATCGGGATTCAGATGAAATCCATTCTCTTCCCGTAATGAGATATATATAGGATTTACACCGCAAAATTCAATGACAGAACGATAAGTAGGGAAATAAGGATCAGGCAATATAACATCGTACCCGGGATCCACTAAACATCGAATCGCATAATAAATTATGATATTCGCACCCGGTGTAATAAGTACCTGTTTAATATCAGGACGAAATCCTCGAGATATTTCTGTTGTGTCACAAACAGCCTTGCGAAAATCGTAAAGCCCCATTGAACTTGTATAATGTGTTTCGCCCCGGTGCAAAGAATCACAAGCGCTTTCAATTATATTTTCAGGGGTTACAAAGTCAGGGTCGCCTATTTCAAAGTGTATAATGTTCTCACCCTGGCGTTCTAATTCCTCCACCCTTGCCAAAACTTTGAACATTGGTTGTCCCTGAATATTATATGCAGCCTTAGATAGATTTTTCATGACTTTAGTCCATATTTATATTAAATAATCATGTTTCTTATTCCCAAATTTTCCATGGTGGATTTCCACTGGTCCAAAGTTTTTCAAGGTGGATTTTGTCGCTTAATTTGTCCATAGCATACCAGAAACCGTTATGCTGGTAGGCCTTCAATTGGCCTTTCGAAGATAATGATTCAAGCGGTGCTCGCTCAAAAACTGTCCTGTCATTTTCAAGCAGGTCGAAAATCTCAGGTTCCAAAACAAAGAAACCGCCGTTAATCCATGAATGTCGGCCTTCCATCTTTTCCTTAAACGACTCGACCGTATTATTATCACGGATATCAAGAATACCAAACCTTCCTTGTGGTTTTACTGCTGTTAGCGTGGCCTTACAACCATGCGACTTATGAAATTTAAGTAATGATTTGATGTTAATATCGCTAATACCATCTCCATATGTCAGCATAAAAGTTTCTGAGCCAACATACTTTTGCATTCTCTTGATGCGACCTCCGGTCATGGTATTTTCGCCGGTATTTACCAGCGTCACCTTCCATGGTTCGGCATGCTGCCCGTGAACAACCTGCTCATTTCCATT
>CAYSHS010000132.1:0-1110 GCA_964430845.1 uncultured Pirellulales bacterium
GGACGGTATTCTTACAAATCGATTGAGTATTGCAGGCACAGGAATCAATGCAATTCTTTTTTCGATTTTCCCTTCTTCCTGCGATTGAACAGCAACCGCAACAGTCAACTGCCTGCCGTGAAGAAGCGGATACGGCTTTAGCTCCTGCATCGCGAGAGGAGTCAGAACAGGTAATATCTCGTTTGTAAAATAATTCTTCAGAAACTTTCTCTGCTCTCCTGTCCAGCTTTCACGCCGGATTATACACAGGCCATGCTCTTTTAATTTTTCAAGAAGGTCTTTCACAGCGTTAGTGTGCGTATCCATTATCTTGTGGACTATCCGGCTGATTTCTTTTAGCTGCTGAGTCGGAGTTAAGCCGCTTTTGTCACGCCGGCGCATATTCGCAGACTTTTGCTGGATAAGTCCGGCAACTCTAATCATAAAAAACTCATCCAGGTTAGAGCTTACAATCGACAAAAATTTGAGTCTCTCGAGCAAAGGCAGTGACTCATCGAGTCCTTCCTGCAAAACCCTGTTGTTAAATTCCAGCCAGCTCAGCTCGCGATTGACGAACAGCTCGGGTAAGTTGAATTTTTTCTGCTTATCCATATTTTTTATTTTTCTTCCAGCCTGGCATTTAAGCCGTAAATATCCTCGAACATATCTATTTCCGAAGTAACAGTTTTTCTTTTAAGCGCTAAATCCCTTATCCCGGGAATAGAAATAATTAAACTGTTGTTTTCCAGCCTGCATTGCATATTTTCAGGATTCGTATTATGACCGGCATCCAGTGATTCTGCTATTCTAAGGAGAGCTGCTAATTTATTAACAATAATCCTGTGCTCACGAGATAATGACATGTACTCGAAATGTGACGTTTTAGGCTGGGCGCGCCGATGATACCTCGCGATGTTTGCTACGATTGCAACCTCGCTTTGGGTCAGGCCGAATATTTCAGAGTTCATAATCAAATAATGTGAATGTTTGTGAAATCCGCGAGGAGAAATAAATGTCCCTATCTCATGCAGCAGAGCTGCCGTTTCCAATAATACCCTGTGCCTGAAGTTTAATCCGTGCTCTTTTTGAAGGGCATCGAAAAACTTCACCGAAAGCTCTCTTACCCTGTTT
>CAYSHS010000132.1:1120-8388 GCA_964430845.1 uncultured Pirellulales bacterium
TCGAAAAGTTTTACCGCTATCTCCCGAACCCTGCTGGAATGTTCGATATCGACCTTGTATTTCTCCGCGATTGCTATTGCGGAATGAATCACTCCATGTGCGAAAGTCTTATCTTCCTTTCCTGTTATTCGCCTTGCCAAATCCTGAAGCAATTCCTCTCTCATTGACGAAAAAGAAATCGTTAATTCTTTAGCTTTAGTATAATTGAGCAGCTCCTGATATACTAAAAGCGCGATATTAAGAGTCTCGGCATCTGTAAATTCGATATTGTATAAATCTGAAAGCTCTTCTGGAGTTTTAGTCTTGACTTTATCAACCAGCTTATTAAATTTCGTTTTCGGAATTTTACTAAGCTCGGTTCCTTTTATGGGAGTTCCGGCTTCCTTGGCAGCGAATCTCGCATCGGCTCCCAAGGCGAAAAAGGTTTCTATCTGTTCAAGCGGCAGAAAACTTTCGATAGAAGGCAGGAACCTGAGCAGTTCATTTTTTATGAGTTTGGAATCCGGGGAAGTCCCGCTTGAGAGAGCTTCGCGAAGTCGAATTGAGCCGAAATAAAGGCTGTTGGAAACGACTATCTCACCTTCCTGAAGCACAGTCAAAGTCGTGTGCCCGCCGCCAACTTCAGTGATGAGTGAATTTTTACTAATTCTTTCCGCTAAATCACCCAGGCTGTTTTGCACTGCTAAAACGGTAAGCCTGCTTTCTTCAGAAACGTCTATAATTTCAATTCCCAGTCCTGTTGCCGTAAGAACCCTGTCAATAAGGATGTCTGCATTGCCTGCTTCACGAACCGCGCTCGTAGCTACAATACGAATATGCTCGACATTATAAAGTTTCAAGGTTCGCTGATACTCTCTTAGAATCGATATGATTGTGCGAATCGCTTCCCTGCTAAGCCTGCCCTGCGTAAACGTATCCTGACCAAGACGAACCGCTTTGCGGAATTTTTCCAATACTTCCACTTTACCATCCCCAAGCAATTGTCCAAGTACCATTCGAATGGAATTCGAACCTATATCAATAACAGCAAGAGTCGTGCTCACTTGTATAATTTTTCTCCATCATTTTATTCTTGTTATGTATCCGACAGATTCGCATGAATATTCCCTATCAGCAGTATTTTTATTAATCGCTGTTTCACCCGAAGTCCTTTTTTTTATCTCTACTATTTCAAACCCCGGTTTTCCCGGCTCGGGTTGAGGTCCCCGAAGCTCCGATTCCAAATTTTCCCAGAATTTTTGACGGCATAACCTTTTCCAGTATCTTATGAGGATGCTGAACAAATGCTCACGTTCCTCCTGACGCTCCTTTTGAAGATAATCGAGGCCGCTCTGCAGAAGGTAATAAGGCTTTTCATTGCCGAAATATTCTTTCGTACGCTCAAGCTCGGCCTGCTTGAAATATTCGATATGCTCCACCCAGACGTCACAATCGTGGATGTCACCAAGGACTGTCTGAAGCTTTTTGACAACTTTTATCGCATTATCAAGCCTGCTCTCATAAGGCTCCCGGCAAATTTCAATGGTATATCTTAATCTCTTTGCGGCTATTCTCATCAGATGATGGCCTTTTTTATCATCGGGATTCTCAAGAGAATTTCGGCATGCAAATAATTCCTGTAACCTCTTGTGTATATGTCCTGATGTTTGCCTGAATACATATTCGCTTTTCAGGTCGGATTCTTCTTCGTGTATGACAAACAGAATTTTCTCTATTGACGAGTGAATATCTGCCAGCACCGCCCCGGATTCTAATTTATTTATAGTTTTAATGACTTCGTACTGGAGTTTTTCCCGACGTTGAGTGGTTCGCAGTAAAAGTCTTTTGATTCCCTGCTGCACTGACTTTTTATTTATATCGAGTTTGGAAATAATCTTATTTAGATATTTTATCTGAACGTCAGTATCACGCGCAGGGCCGAAGGCCCTTGTAAGTTTTCTGATATCCTTGCGCCATTTCCTGATTGCCTTCGCAGGAAAACAATTCTCAAATATGCCAAAAGCGGCTCGCAGCCTTCTCGAAGCCACACGCGATTGATGTATGCACTCAATATCCCGACCTTCCCGGGCGCCGTCAATCTCCCGGCTCAGTTTTATCAACTGCTCATCTATGTAATGACAAGCCATTAGCTGATAATTTTTATCCGTCGGCTCCATTTAAATATCCTTCAAGAAAAGTAAATTCAGGTAACTCTAAATCCTAAGATAAATTACAGCTAATGTCAAATGAACTTTGCGTTAGATTTGAGCTTTTGCAAAGATGAGAAAAGGCATATTTTGGAAAGAAAAATGCGTATATGCTTATAATTTATGGACTTATGCGTTACACAGTGCTGTATCAGTCGAGAGCTGCATGTTAAAAACAAGAGATTTTCCGTAAACCTGCTCGAAAAGGTCAGCTTTTTTTATAGCCTTGCAGAGAGGTATGTTTTTTTTGCAATTGAGATGAATAATAATTTTACTGCCTCTTATATTACAGATAAGGGATTTTATTTTTGATTTCCCGCTGACCAGGCCATCTGCAACTCGCAGAATAGAGGCCAATTTTACAACATAATTCCTGGATTCGATATCAAGCTGAGCAAAGTGTTTGTGTTTTTCACTCGGGGTACTTCCCCGATGATAACGTGCAACGAGACCAATGATGTTTCTTTCCTTTTTACCGAAGGGCAAAACCGAAAAGTCAGCTATCATATCCATGACTAACTTGTGATGAATTTCACTATTTTGAGGTTTACCTGCATCATGAAGCAAAGCCGCTGTCTCAAGCCAGATTCTTTCCGTATTACCCATTCGATGCAAATCCTGAAGCTGGTCGAAAAGTGTAAGAGTAATTATGTTCACATCAAGAGCATGTCTTTCATCAAAGCCTGCCGACCGGCCCATGCTTATAATATTATCAAGCAATTTATTTCTCAAAATCATACCCACATAACTTCAGCCTGCATCCAATAAAACCTTGTTTTTTGTATATCGTCAAATATATAACACATAATTAATAAAAATAAGTTATTATTATGTTAAAATTTTATATAGAGACCATAATAAGTATTGAATGGTTTTAAGTATTAACATATTATATGGTCGATTTTTAATATTTTGGACAATGAAATATGGTGAAAGAATCGAAGACCCACTGTATTGGCATTCTCACCTCCGGCGGAGATTGCCCGGGCCTGAACGCCGCGATAAGAGCAGTCACGAAAACCGCAATAAATGTTTACGGCATGACAGTGCTGGGCTTTCTGGATGGCTTTAGAGGCCTTGTCGAAAATCGCACTATTCATTTGGAAAATAGTACTGTCAGCGGCATCCTAACCAACGGCGGCACAATCCTCGGAACAAGCAGAGACAAACTTCATAAAATGCCTATGGGCAACAAGATAATCGATATGACCGACGTAGCCATAGAAAATCTCAGGCAGAACCACATAGATTGCCTCGTCTGTCTTGGCGGTAACGGCACCCAGAAAAATGCACTGCGCCTCCACCAGGCAGGCAAAGTCAATGTTTTAACGCTGCCCAAAACAATCGATAATGATGTGGCAGGCACGGAAATAACTTTTGGTTATGATACTGCAACGCAGATTGCCACAGACGCAATTGACAGGCTTCATACAACTGCCACCAGTCACCACAGGGTCATTGTATGCGAGATAATGGGCAACAAGGCCGGCTGGCTTACTCTCGGTGCAGGAATCGCAGGCGGTGCTGATGTAATACTCATACCGGAAATACCGTACAATCCTTCTGTTGTTGCCAACTATCTGCTGCAAAGAAGACGAAAAGGAAGCAGGTTCTCCATTATTGCAATTGCGGAGGGCGCTATTTCTATAAATAATGAAAGTCAGAAATCAAAGACGAAAAGTAAAAAGACGAAAATAAAAAGTAAAAAGCAGGCGGATTCTGCTGATACAATAGATGATAAAGATGAAGAAAACGGCCAATCATCATACAATATCTTCGAAGAATCGAAAGCCAGCATTATAGCCAAACAGCTCCAGGAGATAACTGGAATAGAAGCCAGGGTCACATCGCTCGGGCATGTCCAGCGGGGAGGAGTTCCTTCTGCCTTCGACAGAACCCTTTGCACATTAATGGGGACCAAAGCCGCTGAGCTTTTAGCAGATGGTATATACAACATTATGGTCAGCTACAAGGGAGATGCCTGTATCCCCGTTCCTCTCGAGCAGGTTGCCGGAAAACGCAAAACAGTTCCTATGAACCATCCCCTTATCATTTCAGCCAGGCTGGTAGGAACCTGTCTGGGTGATAAATAATATATGTCTTTTCTCGTCTTCGCAAAACTCTTTGTTATAAGTATTTTGTTTACATGATGTTATAAACAGATAAGCATCCTAACATAAAATTGACATAAAATTAACTTGTCTTTTCACGGGTAACACTTTACTTTCATTGTTCTTATTACATTAGAAGTATTTAGTATAAAAAGGAATGTTACTTCTTATATAAACGCAAGCAGGTGTTGTATGGCTGACATAACTATCTTCAAAACAAAGACTGCACTTCCTGAATTTTATGGCCGGGTATTCATTGATAACAACAAAATGAAAGTCGATGGAGTAACCTGTGTTTTTAAAAAATTCCTGGAAAGAGGAATCTTTGACAAAAATAATAAAAAGGTGGTTCCCCAGGATGGTGCTATTTTCCTCAACAGCCTTAAAACTTATCTTCAGAAAGAAGGTATGAGCGTCTGCGACCTTACATGAGACTGCCGGAAACAGGTCCGTTTTTGATCGGTCATTTAATAACCGGTCTCGAATTTAGTCACTATTGAATTTTTGCACCATAAGACCTGGCTCATCGCGGTATAGGCGCCGCGGCGGGGAGCGACCCGGCGGACTTGCCGAAGACTGTAAATTCGATGATCCCCAAAGACGAGGTGCCAGGCCAATTGGTTATGGTCAGACGCACAAAACGGCATTTCACAGGTGCAATCTCCTCAAAGATAGTGTTTCGTGCGATATCATTTTGGGTCATGTCGAGCGCGGTCGTGTAGGTGTTGCCGTCGTTTGAGACTTCGATTTTGTACTGATAGGCATTCGTTGTGGGTCGGGCCGGCATTGTTGCGATTGCCGCAGCACCGGCGTCAGGCGAGGCAGAAACTCCGGGCGCTCCGCGACTAAAACCACGACCTCCGGTACCACCTCGTCCGAATCCACCTCTACCTGATCCTCTACTGCCGCCGAACATCAGACGCACGGAATCGATGGTGAACAACTGTACGACATCGTAGGCGGTGGCAGGAGAAAGCTCAATTGTCAGTGAGGGCTGGGTATCAGTGGCCTCAGGCTCCCACCAGGTACCGTTGTAATTGTCGATAGCGTAGGCGGCGTCACGACCTGTCTGCTGGGAAGAGAAGCTCGACAGTGCGTTCATTGCACGGAGCTTATTGATTGTAACGGGGATGGAGCCGGAATCACCCTGAGTTGGATTGGTAACGACACCGGGAGCCCATTGCGGCGTTTCAGTAACTTTCACCGACATGTAACCATCCTTATCGATAACGACGCGGTCCATGCCGATTTTACGCCCGCCGGGCGGATTAGACAGAACGATAGTATAAAACTGCCAGAGGCTCTTGTCAGGGCCTTCGACAATGCTGCCGTGAGCTGGGCCGGTGACGATACCTTCTGTTTTTCTCAAAAGCGGATTGTTCGGCGCGTAGGTGAATGGACCGAGTGGAGACTTGCCCATATAATATCCTTCTGCATAAGTTTTCCACTGTGTTCCGGAAGCGGAGTACTGGAGGTAATAAATTCCATTGTGTTTCTGGAGCCAGGGTCCTTCGATCCAGGTGACATCGGGGTACTCGTTCATTTCGCCATAGTGCTCCCAAACGTGGTTTGTATCGAAAGAGAAAAGGTGCGTGGGTTTGGCGGCTAATTTCGTGAAATCGTTAGGGTCAAGCGGAGCAACGAAGATACCGCTCACGCCGCGACCTGAGTAATAGAGGTACGGCTTGTTGTCGTCGTCAACGAACATATCGACATCGAATGCTCCATTCCAGCCTTCTTCTACCCAGCCAGTGTTTTTCCATGTGCCGAGGCTGACAAATGGACCAAGGGGATTATCGGCTTTGTAAACGACACCTTCTCGACTCTGAACGCCGTTGTGGCTCCCATCGTTACCGGCCATGTAGAAGCTGCCGTTGTATTTAACAACATGTGGAGCAGTGGGGACGTTGGTAACTCGCTGGAAGGACCAGTTTAACAGGTCATCAGATATCCACGCTCCGCCGCCTGTGCAATACATATAATACTTGCCTGCTTCCCTGATGACGGTAACGTCACCGCCGGCGTTGCCGCCCTGACCAGAGACCATCGGCAGGGGATTGCAGTAACGCGGGGATTTGCCGATGACGGGCCCGGCGGAACCTGCCTGCGCCTGTGCGTCACATACCACAGCAACGACTAACATGGAGCAGGCAACAAGTGTTAATATCGTTCTTTTTCTCATGACTAATCTCCTTTCGGAAAAAATATTAAAAACTGTCTGAATTTAATATATACCATATCAAAACCTTTTATTTGATTGTACTCGCGTAAGGACCATTTTAAAAGTATTTCTAATGAAATTTATAAAAAACTGTTTATTACATTAAAGAAAAATGAAATTTTCCAGGTTTAGCAATTTTTTCTTTGAACTTCCTGCAATTTTTCATATACTCTTTGCCAGACGCAATTGGTTTCTGATTGGAAAACGATTTTCTAATCAACAGCAACATAGCATGTTTAAGGTAAAACCAGCTTAATTGTTAAGTATAAGCCTCAAAGAATAAAAGAGGCTGAAAAGAACTATAATGTCGCCGCAACAGAAAACAATTTCAGTACAAAGTAACTATATCCCTTATATAGTTTATCAGAAAAGGAGGTTTCAATGAAACGTAATGTCTTGTTTAGTACCACTTTAATAGTATTAACTGTGATTTGTGCTGTTCCGCTTTATGCCGATTCGTACTATTCGTTACGACCAGAAGACACGGGCGCGGTATATTTTACAAAAGAACAGTTCCCTGATATACACGGCGATGGTATCGGCGATGATACAGACGCCCTGCAGCAAGCTGTCAGCAGCACTCGCGGCGGTATTCTTTTCATTCCTGAAGGACGTTATCGTGTATCAAAAACTATCATTGTCGGTGGCGGTACTCGATTAATCGGCTATGGTAAAGAAAGGCCTGTAATTATCCTGGCTGCAAATTCCCCAGATTTTCAATGGGGAACAGGAAAATATATGTTCCATTTT
>CAYSHS010000133.1:0-8371 GCA_964430845.1 uncultured Pirellulales bacterium
AACCGACAACCCCTGGTTTACAAAACCAGAGCTCTACCGTTGAGCTACGTTGGCACATTCGCTTCAGATTGTCTCTTCAACCAGAAACGAAGTCTCTTACTATATATAAAATCGGTAAATTTTGCAAGAGAATTGAAGAGAAAATGTGATTTATCGTCAAGAAAAGCGTTTTAAAATTGACACGGTACAGCCGGACTGCTATAATTAACTAAGAGTTTGGGGTATAGATTATATGGTGAAAATATAGACGCCGGCTTCAAAGGAAAATTCGGCATTGCTATTTGTAATAAGCAAACCCCTGCTCCGAAGGTAAAAAACCCGGATAAAAGAGCCGGATCGCATGATTATATAAAGGAACAAGTGATGGAAAGCATTTTTGCTTGTATGCGTAAGGTAATTCTGGTAATTTTTTTGAGTATCGTATTTCTGATGCCTTTGGGCTGTTCAATGGAGCAGTTAGGCGAATCGGCTGCCGAAGGAAATAGAAGGCATATGCGAATTCTTCGCCTGTATAAACCTGAAATGGTAACAGACCTTGACCAGATGCTCTTCCTTGATCAGCCGAACAGGCTCACGGAAAAAAGAATACCTTGATAAAAATTTCGCAACCGAAAAGGGACGAGATACAGGATTATTTATAAAAGTTGGGAATAGGAATAAGTATTCTCCCGTAAGGGATGGTCGAGCCACTGACTATACCTGTTCCAAAATATTAAGGGATTTGATTTGTGGAAATGCTCGTCGATTATCTCAGCCGGGTTGCAAGTCATGGCTGGTGGCGTGTTGCTATTGAGTTGATTTTTATCGGACTGGTTGTTTATTGGGCGGTTGATTTTCTCGAAGGCACTCGCGGAGAAAGGCTCTTTCGAGGCATCTTATTTATCCTCATCGTAGGTTTTTTAATCCTCAAATTATTCGTAGATAATCTCAATTTAGAGCGTCTTCAATATATTTACAAGGGTTTTTTAATAGGCATGCTGATAGTTACCGTCGCGGCATTTCAGCCTGAAGTTCGAAGAGCTATGGTACGAATAGGACAGAGCGGCTTTTGGTCTGCTGCTACCCATCATCTCTCGAAGACAGCAGGAGAGCTGACTACAGCATTAAAGGACCTTTCAGATGCACGAATTGGAGCAATTATAGTTATAGAGAGGCGGGTTGCCCTGGGAGAATTTATCGAAACAGGCGTACCAATTGATGCAAAAGTAACGGCTGAACTTATAAAAACCATATTCTATCCCGGCACCGCACTTCATGATATGGCTGTGATAATCCGTGGTGATAGAATAGTTGCCGCCCGGGTACAACTGCCTTTGGCAGAAGCAGCACTTGTAAGCGGACCCGGACTTGGCTCCAGGCATCGTGCGGCTATCGGTATTACAAGCGGTTCGGATGCTTCATGCCTGGTAGTCAGCGAGGAGACAGGAACAATTTCTTTAGCTGAAAACGGTCAGCTCACAAGAAATATTGATGAATCAAGACTGCAAAAATATCTGGCGACCGTAATTATATAAGCCGCGATGTAATACATAGCAGGATAGATTATTATGTTAAAGAAAACAAAATTCAGCAAATTAGCCATAGTATTATTTTTAACGATTCTAATCTGGGTCTGGGCCGACCTGGCTCTTGATGAATCTCATACTATTTTTAATGCTAAAATCGTAATTGGCAGAACAAGACCCGAACTATGGATAAGTTTTTCTAATGGTTTTTCGATTGATGTTAATGAGATTGTTCTTAAAGGGTCGGTATCAACAATAAATAATATAGACCAGATAATAAATAATGATCCGAAAAAGCTTGAGTTTCCTCTTGTCTTCGATCAGTTTGGGATAGACAAACCCGGACAATACCCTGTAGATGTAAAGGATATCATAAAAGAAAGTAACTGGATAAAAAAGGAAGGGCTGTCGGTTGAAAAGTGTGATCCCTGCGAAGTAATTGTTAACGCAGTAGCTCTTACTCAAAACAATATAGATGTCCAGTGCTTCGATGAGGAAGGAATTCCGATAGACCTTGAGACTCCCCAAAAAGTCAATATGTTTGTGCCATCGGACTGGCGAACTCCGGCGCGCGTCGATCTTTCATATGAGGATATTCAAAAAGCAGTAAAACAGCCCATTGCAAAAACGCCATATATTATTCTTCCGAACGAACAAAGCCCGAACGGTCAAAGAAAATACGCCGATAAGACTGTAGAAATAAAGTTGTCGCCGCAGCAAAATATGCTGGAACAAAAAAAGGTTAAAGACGTATCTCTTGGATTTTGCCTGAGCCAAAATTTATCGAAGGGACAATATCAAATCGATATTGATAATCTGCCTGATATTTTGAGCATTGAGATTCTTACAACACAAGCGGCAAAAGATGCTTATGAAGAACAAAGGTACCAGGTAATGCTGGAAATAGTTGATGACGATATCAACACGACTGAGAAAACCGGATTTGTTCAGAGAGAGGTTTATTATTTATTACCCGAAGAATTCGTCAGGCAAAATCAGATTAAATTAGCCCAGCCAAAAATGGAGGCAAAGTTTAAAGTGAAACCTCAATCTCCGCCTCCGGCTGAGGTTCCGTAACTGCTTTCAGTTTGAAAACAATCATTGCTTCTATCGTCATCCAAATTGCCAGCAATGAAATTCCAGCACCGATTATAAGTAGCAGCCAGTTTTTCTGAGCCAGGTATTCCTTTTCGTTTTCTATCATAGACCAGCTTGTGATTACCAGCATAATCAGGCAAGGTATGGCTGTAACCATGTATTTGAAGCCTCCTTTTTTCCTGAGATATAATGTTATAACGAGCAGGGCCAGTGCTGCTAATAGCTGATTAGCGCTGCCAAACAAAGGCCAGAGTATCATAGCGCCGCTGCCGTTAGCCCCTGTTGCGAAGGCAAGCCCTGCGGCTGTAAGCACCGCGAAAGTTGTAGCAGTCCACCTGTTGGTCATAAAAGGAATATGTAAATCGTTCGCAAGCTCGCTTATAACGTACCGCTGGATTCGCGTGGAAGTATCGAGAGTTGTGCCTGCAAATGAAGCGATAAATACTCCCATCAGGGTAATTCCCACACTTTCCGGTATGCCGATTTTTCCCATCATATTTGCCGCTCCGATTACTACAGGGGCAATCTTGGCAGTTAGTCCCTGCGAGCCTATCCACGTGCTGTATTGATGCAGCC
Source organism: uncultured Pirellulales bacterium (assembly GCA_964430845.1). Lineage (GTDB taxonomy): Bacteria > Planctomycetota > Phycisphaerae > Sedimentisphaerales > Anaerobacaceae > JAFGPS01. Next base: position 3,180 of record CAYSHS010000133.1, read on the forward strand.
AGGCTTCATGACCCGTCAGAATTTCTCCGGTGTCGAGTTTCAAAGCCATCCCAATACCTGCACCTACGCAGACCAGGACAAGCACAGCCAGGAAGCTCTCTAAAAGCATCGAGCCATACCCGACAAACAAGGAATCGGTTTCTTTCGCAACCTGTTTTGCACTTGTGCCTGAAGCAACAAGAGAATGAAATCCGCTTATGGCACCACAGGCTATTACAACGAATAAAAATGGCCAGAAAGGAGGTGTGTTTGCAGGAAGGTCTGCATTGATTGCGGGCGCCACTAAAGGCAGGCCGCCTGAAAAAGTGGCAACTACCGCTCCAGCTACGAGCAGACCCATAGCGATAAAAAGCTGCCATGCATTAATGTAATCCCTGGGCTGAAGTAAAAATGTTACCGGAAGTGTCGAAGCAATCCAGGCGTAAATCAGGAGTATAATAACCCATAATCCCGTTGCGGGTATTCCTAAAAATGTACCAAGCGAAACTGGAAAGTAACTGCCAAAAATGATAGAGAGATACATCCCGCCAACCGCTATTATTGTGGCAAGAACAACATTTGCGCTCTTTTTATAGACTGCATATCCCAAGCCTATCGCAATGGGAATCTGGACCCATACGGGAATAACGGCGCGTGGGAACCTGGTAAAGACAGCAGCTATTACAACCCCGAATACTGCTATGACTATCAGAAGTGCCAAAAATACGACTGCGAAAAATATAAACCTTACACGCAAATTAATATATTTGGCAGCTACTTCCGAGAGGGATTTTCCTTCGGTGCGAATCGAGATAATGAGAGCACCGAAATCATGAACCGCTCCCACAAAAATAGAGCCGAGGAATACCCATAGTATTGCAGGCAGCCATCCCCAGATAATGCCAATTGCCGGCCCGACAATAGGACCGGTTCCGGCTATGGAAGTGTAGTGATGCCCGAAAATAATTCCCCTGCGCGTTGGGACATAATCGATTCCATCTCGCAGCCGCTCAGATGGCGCTGTATTATTATTGTCGAGCTTGAATATTTTTTTTGCGACGAAGCGTCCGTAGGTATGATAAGCAACGATATATCCGCCCCCGCAAATCAATATGAGTAATAGCGTATCCATCTTTAGAACCTCGAAATAAAATTTGCAAAACCTTATATAAATCAGACCGGCTGCTGCCTGTGAGAGCGTGCTAAAAGTCTTATCGGTACTTCTTCAACCGGCAGCAATGTTCTCAATCTGTTTATTATAAACTTTCGATAATTTTCTTCAAACAATTCCGGCCTGTTAACAAATAAAAGTATTGTTACGGGATTTATGGCTATTTGTGCGGCGTAATACAGCTTTGGCCTGCCTTTTTTGCCTTTAATATTGCCGGCTTTTTCTTCTTTAATTATTTCAAATGCCTTGTTGAGCTTAGCCGTAGGTATCCAGGTTGTAGCCTGCTTGAATAGTTCAGAGGCAAGGTCTAGAACACTCTGTATATTTTTCGATTCAGTCGCGGTCGTAAAAGCTATCGGTGTATATTTCAGACCGGGCAGGATTTTGGTCAAATAATCGTGATAATCGTCTGTCGATGCCTGATTTTTTGCCAGATCCCATTTGTTCACGACCAGAATGCAGGTTTTTTATTCTTCTACAATTACTATTTCCAGCTATTTATCGACCTGCGAAAGCGGGACAGTTGCATCAATCATAAGCACGACAATATCAGCTCGCCCAATCGTGCGCTTTACGCGGACGTAGCCATAGAATTCGATACTGTTTTCCATCTTTCCAATTTTTCTTACACCTGCGGTATCGATAACTGTAATAGTTTTACCGTCCTTTTCGAACCGAACATCCACAGAATCTCTCGTTGTGCCTGGAATTTCGCTTACGATTACTCGTTCGGAACCGACCATTGCGTTCACGATTGAGCTTTTGCCTGCGTTGCGTTTGCCGACTATCGCGATTTTCATTACAGGCTCTTGAGGCTTGTTCGTATCGACAGAGCTGAGCTTCTCGAATATCATATCGAGCAGAACAGATTTATTTATATTGTCCGTCGCTGAGATGCACAGAAATTCACCGAATCCGAGCTTTGTAAATTCCGCGGCCGCAGGAAACATTTTTGCATTGTCGGCTTTATTTGCCACGCCTATTACATTAAAATTGCTTTTTCGCAATAATTGAGCGATAGTTTCGTCCAGGGGAACGAGGCCGTCTCGAATATCGACCATGAAAAGCACGAGATTCGCCGTCTCAATCGCCTTTAGGATTTGCTGCTCGATATGGCCGCTGAGTCCGCCAGAAATACTTGGCGGATCAACGATGCCGTAGCCGCCTGTATCGATAAGCTCGAAATATTTATCGTCTCTCCCGATAAATGTGCTTACACGGTCCCTGGTCACGCCAGCGGTCGGCTCAACGATACTTATCATCTGCCCCGCCAGCGCGTTTAGAAGACTGCTCTTGCCAACATTAGGCCGCCCGATTATTGCTACTACGGGTAACGCCATAAAGAAACTACTCTTTCAAATAACTACTAAAACCAGCATTATACCAGAAATGAATGAAAATTAAAAGTGCCCTGATTAAAAAGGATTAATCATTGCTAGAGTATCTCACTTTTATATAGATTAGACAGTAGATATGGTTACCACTTTTTAAAGCCTGGGGCTTCCGGTATGAATGCTCCTGAGTATGATCCTTCAATTATATCCTCGTGAATTTCTTCAGGATTATCAAGTTTCATAAATACAAGATGTGCAATTGGTTTTCCTACAGGTAATGATACAGGTACATTTCCCAAATTCGTAATTTCCAATGTTAAACAGCCTCTAAAGAAAGGATGTATCCAGGGAGCAGTTGCCGAACGAGCGGGGCCGGCGCAGTTTCATCTTAGAGAGCTTCACCTGTATCAAATCGATTTGGGATTCAGGGATTTCTGTATTTTCGGCGAAGAGCATTTTCTGCCGGATTTTGCCGTTGTCTTCATCGAAGACCTCAAGAGTTTTACGCCAGATGTTTTCCTGGGATGATGTAATTTCACCAAGATAGAGTACTGTTCACTGAACCGTTTTGTCACCGGAAATTCTGCGATTCTCGACTACGCTGAAATATTCATGCGGCTTGCCGTTTTTTCTGCGTTTGTAGCTTCTCAAAAACATACCGACAGTGTCGCATCAAAAAAGCTCGACTGCAATAGGGTAGGTCTTCACCATGCGGGATTTTTGAGAATTTTCGCCGATCCTGATTCGTTATGCCTGAAAAAAAATTTAAATTCCTTCCCTGACCGCCAAAGTGCGAAAGTTGGGATAGCAATCAGGTCAGAAATTGAACCGTTTATGGTACAGACCATCACACCTGTTGCTACCATAAATCGCCTTTTATCCACTTAAGTGAGAAATTTGGATTATGTATTATAAGATGCCATCTGTCATCAAGTAATACTAATAACGGAGAGGCCGGGATTCGAACCCGGGGTAGGGGTTTATACCCCTACGACGGTTTAGCAAACCGTTGCCTTAAGCCGCTCGGCCACCTCTCCAGGTGCCTGTTATCCGATTACTTTACAGGATATTTATTATTATTGCAAGAAGATTAACGTCCAAATTCAAAAGCAGCGTCAAATAGTGCAACAATATTCTCAGGCGGAACATCAAACTGGATATTATGAGTTGGACTGAAAATATACCCGCCTTCGGTTTTTAAGATTTCAAGGTTTTTGCGAACTTCCTGCCTGATTTGCCCAGGTTCGGAAAAAGCGAGAAATTGCTGTGCGTTAATTGCTCCTCCCCATAATGAAACTTGTTTTCCAAAAGCATCCTTGATTCTCTGCGTTTGCATGTTTTTCAGCCCGATTTGTACAGGATTAAGTATGTCGATTCCAATACCTATCAGTTCGGGAATAAAATCGAAACATGAGCCGCATGTGTGATAACAGATTTTTGCCTTTGTCTGCGATTTGATATACTTAATGAGAGTTTTCTGTTTTGGTTTGAGGATTTTACGATAAAAATCAATGGAAAATAGAGGTCCGTTTTGCCCTGCTAAATCATCACCAATTATCACAATATCAACGATGTCAGCGATTTCATTTAAGAATCCACCATAAAAGTCCATCCAGTATTTTAGCACTTTATCCAGCAATTCTTCGCAAAATAATGGATTTTCTTTCATATCCATAAACCATTTTTCGACACCGCGCATATTGCAGCAGACCTCGAATAACGAGCCGCCAATATCAGTGGATAACGCGTAAGAACCTTTATTTGAAATTACTAAGGCCTTTTCGCGAATTCCTGTGAAACGGTTCTTATCGTCACAATTTGGGAAAATGTAATTTTTAATATCCGAAACTGTCGCTTCAGCAAGGGGATGATGTGAAATGTGCATGTAATTTTGCTGCTCATCCTGCATATTCCAGATTACTCCAAAATCGTCTTTGTAGTTTCCCGCTTTATCCTGCTGCAAAGGTTCTTTTAAGCAAACATAGCGAATATCCGCATGAAAACGCTGCAGCAGCTCTTCGCACGGCTCGGCAAGCTGCTGGGTGGGGTCAATAATTTTCACATTATCTTCGATACCGAGGTAATTGATTAATTTGATATATGCTTTTTTGTGAATTCCCGATTGAAAACCGCCGAAGTCAATCGGCACTCTATCGGGTATATAGTGATTAAGAGCATTAAGGACACGCTGCCTTGAGTTCATGAGAAGTCTATTTCTGACAATAATCAATCAATCGGGCAATTTCGCTGCGAAGGTCTTTGCGATGTACAATCATATCCACGAAACCATGTTCAAGCATAAATTCTGCTGTTTGAAAACCTTCGGGCAATTCCACCTTAATCGTCTCGGCAATAGTTCTGCGGCCAGCAAAACCTATCATTGCTCCTGGTTCTGCTATCGTACAATCGCCTAACATAGCAAAACTTGCTGTTACTCCGCCTGTGGTCGGATCGGTTAAAACGCAGATATAAAGACCGCCTGCTTCGTCAAATTTCGCTAACGCTGCGGAAGTCTTTGCCATTTGTCCCAATGATATAACACCTTCATGCATTCTTGCACCGCCCGAACAACAGATAACTACAAGCGGCAGCTTTTCTTCGATAGCCATATCGACCGCGGCACAAAACTTTTCACCGACTACAAAACCCATGGAACCCATCAGAAAATTTGGCTCCATAATTGCAAGCGAGACGGGTCTTCCTTTAAT
>CAYSHS010000134.1:0-8003 GCA_964430845.1 uncultured Pirellulales bacterium
TTTGCACAATATTCAGCATCCGGCTTGTCTCTGCTGGTTCCGATAGCAGAAGATGGAGAAGCAGCCACTGTTTCCAGGGTTTCCTTCGAGAGATTGCCAAGATCGATAAACTCATTCCTGACCATTCCGGCTACCGCGTGGATTGCGCCGTAGATTTTCTCGATTTGGGGATACTTCTTTACTTCTTCTATTACACCGACCAAAGAGGCGTTAATTACTCCCGTCGGCCCGCCTGATTGACCTACTACTGCGTTTGCTTTTGGTGAACTTGACATTCCGTAAAAAATCTCCAATAAATACCTTGAATTTATTTATAATAACCTATAAGCATATAATTATATAAATAATTTCCCGCCAAACAATTCAAAAATTACAATTTTATTATTTTGCTAATACTGATATACTCGTTATTATTAGTGAAAAATTAACAAATTTAGGTAATGTCTCGTGAAAGTCTAATTGGAAATGCGGCTATGATTACAAAGTTAAGCGTATCAAACTTCAAATCGATTCGTCAGTTGGATATCGAGTGAAAAATGGTCAACCTCTTCAAAGGCGAGCCTAACACAGGCAAATCCAATATACTTGAAGCACCAAGAGAGAGCTTTTGAGGTTGTAAAACTGGAGGATGATTCATTGATTAGCTATCCTTATGCTCTGACTTCAGACACACTTCGGCGGATCATCTTTTATACGGTTGCTATTGCCTCGAACGAAGAATCAGCATTAGAATTCGAGGAGCCGGAGTCTAATGCCTTTCCATATTATACCAAATATCTCGGAGAACGAATCGCACTTGATCAAACCAACCAATTCTTCATTGCCACACACAATCTTTATCTGCTTTCAGCTATTATTGGAAAATCACGTAAAGAAAGTATCCAGGTTTTTATTACGTATTTCAAAAACTTTCAAACGCATGTCAAACCTTTGACTGCAAATCAGCTTACCGAATTAATGGTAGCAGTTCCCTTCTTCAACATAGAACATTTCATTGAGGAAGAGGAATGAAAGTCTTTGTAGAATGTTTTCCTGACACTGCTCTGCTTCGCAATCAGTGAGTACCCAAAAAACAGTTGCGCCATGGGCGATGTAAAGGTGAAGTTGTAAAGCGAGTGTTTAAATCAGATTCTGCCATAGGTCTAATAGATGAAGACCCGGCGAGCGCTCAGCCTCGTGATTTGAATAACTACAAACAAATTCAAGCCGCAGAAGGATTACGCCTGTTTATTCGCATAGATGACAAGAATAAAAAGTTTATTATTGTATGCCCCCGACTTGAAAATTGGTTAATCGAAAAAGCCAAATTATCAGGAATTCGACCGGAAGATTACGGCCTTCCAGGTAATCCTGATCGCCTTTATAGTATCCCCAGATTGGACAAAAAGGAAGGTTTTCAGCGTTTCCTCTCCGAATTTAAAGAAAAAGATAAGGGAATGAAACTTCTGTAACAATGGTTATTTCAAAATATCAACTAATCGAGACAACTGCACTTTTTATCAAACAAAATTAAAATTCAAATTACACAATATTAAAAATTGACGTGTGTTTTTCCTTGGAAATATGTAGAATATTTCTGCATATGAGTATATTTAAGTTGAACAATCAGTATAAACCAGCAGGTGACCAGCCTCAGGCGATTGAGAGGCTTGTAAAGAATCTGCGAGAAGGTAAGAAATTCCAGACACTTATGGGCGTTACCGGCTCAGGTAAAACTTTCACTATGGCCAATGTAATAGCACAGTATGAATTGCCTGCACTTATTATTTCGCATAATAAGACTTTAGCAGCACAGCTTTACGAGGAATTTAAAGAGCTTTTCCCGGAAAATGCGGTCGAATATTTCGTGAGCTATTACGACTATTATCAGCCTGAAGCGTACATACCGCAGCGCGATATTTATATAGAAAAAGACGCATCGAAAAATAACGACCTCGACAGGCTGCGGCTTTCGACAACGACCAGCCTATCGACGAGAAGCGACTGCATTATAGTCGCTTCCGTTTCGTGTATCTTTGGGCTTGGCTCGCCTGAAGACTATAAGGCCAGTGTTGTTGCAATACGCAAAGGCGACCACATCGAGAGAAACGACTTGCTTGGCCGTCTGGCGGATATACAATACTCAAGAAACGATATAGACTTCCAGAGAGGAACTTTCCGCGTTCGCGGCGATTGCATCGAACTGCACCCATCCTACGAATCTTTCGCAATTCGCATCGAATATTTCGGCGATGAAATTGATAAGATAAGCTACATAAATCCCGTCTCCTCGGAAACTCTGGCAATCGAGGAGCAGGTATTTATCTTTCCCGCTCAGCATTATGTAATGCCGGCAGACAGAATCCTGTCAGGCATTGAAAGTATAAGACAGGAGCTTGAGCAGAGACTTGCAGAGCTTCGCGGCCAGGCAAAGCTGCTCGAAGCCCAGCGCCTCGAAGCAAGGACAATGTACGACCTGGAAATGATGCAGGAAGTCGGTTTTTGCAGTGGAATTGAAAATTACGCGAGGCACCTGGCAGGCTTGCAGCCAGGCTCGAGACCTTATACACTTATAGATTATTTCCCGAAAGATTTCCTTTTATTTATAGACGAATCACATGTAACGATTCCTCAGCTAAAGGCAATGTGGGCCGGAGACAGGAAGCGCAAGGAAACACTTGTCGAACATGGTTTCAGGCTTCCCAGCGCCCTGGATAACAGGCCGCTGCGATTCGAGGAATTCCAGGAAACATGGTCAAAAGTTGTATTCGTTTCCGCTACGCCAAGCCAGTTTGAGCTTGAAAAATGCAATAACGAGGTTGTCGAGCAGATTATCAGGCCTACAGGTCTTATCGACCCGGAAATCTTCGTACATCCTGCAAGCAATCAGATTCCTCATCTTTTGAGCCGGATAGAAGAACGAGTAAAAGTAAAGGAACGTGTACTTGTTACGACACTTACTAAAAGAATGGCCGAGGATTTAGCGAGCTATATCACAAGGAAAGGTTATAAATGCCGCTACCTGCACAGTGAAATAGATACACTCGAGCGAATTGAGATACTCTCGGACCTGCGCCAGGGCAATTTCGATGTGCTTGTAGGAGTGAACCTGCTTCGGGAAGGTCTGGATTTACCTGAAGTTTCAGCAGTCGCGATTCTCGATGCCGACAAGGAAGGATTCCTCAGAAGCCAGACTTCACTGATACAGACAATAGGCAGGACAGCCAGAAATATCAACGCTACAGTCTTTTTATATGCCGATGTTATAACAAACTCGATGCAGAAAGCTATTGACGAAACCAACAGGCGGCGTAAAATTCAATTAGAATATAATCGTGAGCACAACATTACTCCTGAAACTATACGAAAGGAAATACGCAAGAGCCTGACCGAACAGCTAAAGGCAAAACAGACTGCTCAGAAGGCGGTGCAGTTCGGGACCGGTGAATACGAAAAGGTCGAGCTTGTCTCACAGATAGAAAAGGAAATGCTCGAAGCGGCACAGAATCTCGATTTCGAGCGGGCAGCGTTTTTGCGTGACCAGCTTAAAGAGTTAAAAGAGCTGCCGGAGCTTGTTCTGGTGGATTCGAAGAAAAAGAAAAGAGATTTCCTGGCTTTAAAAAAAGCAAGGACAACAACAAAAAGAAAGACTACTTAGACGAGTGATTAAGAAACATATGGAAAAAGAAATGAATAAAATAGATATTGAGCAAATTCGCCCGCTCATTAAGATGGCGATAGAAGAAGACCTCGGAACCGGTGACGTGACGAGTGAGATTCTTTTTAATGACGATGAAATGGATAAATCAAATATCGTATCACGAGAGGAAATTGTCGTATGTGGTATGGACATCATAGGAGAAATTCTCAGGCTTTACGATGAAAGACTCAAGCTGAAAGTCAAAATTAATGACGGCGAATCTGCTCACGTCGGCAGCAAACTTGGCATTATCGAAGGACCGATGCGCTCTATGCTAAGCGCCGAGCGTGTCCTGCTCAATTTTCTCCAGCGTTTGAGCGGAATAGCAACAACAACAAGAAAATATGTTTTTGCCATTCAGGGCACGAAAGCAAAAATCTACGATACGCGTAAAACAATGCCGGGCTGGCGAGTACTTGAGAAATACGCAGTAGTTTGCGGCGGAGGCTACAATCATCGACTCGGCTTATATGACGGCATCCTGATTAAAGACAATCACCTTGCACAGCTTGGCAGAAATTTCCAGCCGAAACTCAAAGAAATTATCGAAAAGGCTAAAGAGAAAAAGAACATAAAGTTCATAGCAGTGGAAGTTGACCATGTCGATGACCAGCTCAATTATGTCCTTGAAATTCCAGGCATCGATATTGTATTGCTGGATAACATGGGACAATGGCAATTGAAACACGCGGTCGAAATGCGTGACGCCATGTGCGGCAAACATAAAAAACCACTGCTCGAGGCATCTGGAAATATAACGTTAAGCAACGTTTCAGCCATAGCTCAGTGCGGGGTGGACAGAATTGCAATCGGTGCAATTACTCATTCAGCAACCGCAGTTGACATCGGGCTCGACAGGTAAATTATTATAGGAGTTCTGCAAAAGTTCAATTATGTCACAAGCAGGAATAACGCCGCTGAATGTCGATGAGATTCAATCAAATTTAAAAACAAAAAGAATCGGGCGAAAAGTACTTGTTTTCAACTGCACTTCAAGCACTAATGATGTTGCACGAAGGTATATTGGGAGTAAAAACTGCAATAGCCTGGCAATCTTTGCAGAAGAGCAGAGCGCCGGAAGAGGCCGGGCAGGCAATAAATGGCTAAGCAAGCGTTCCGAAAGTATTCTCTGCTCTATAATTCTGGCTGAATATAATATTAATGCCGAGCTGCTTTCGCTGGCATGTGCAGTCGCTGTCGCAGATGCAATCGGAAAAAATGCGAAAATAAAATGGCCTAATGATATAATAATCAATGGCAAAAAAGTCGCAGGGATTCTTCTTGAAGCCGTTGCAGGCCAAAACATCAATACATACATAGTCGGTATTGGAATAAATTGCCACCAAAATGAAATTTCTTTTCCAAAAGAGCTGCGCTCCATGGCAACGAGTATAGATATAGAAAACAGCACTACTTGCGACCGAATTGGATTGGCCAAAAGACTGCTAAGTTCTATGGATTACTGGCTTGAAGCTGCAGAAAAAAATAACAGGAAAATCATAGAATATTGGTGTAAATTAAGCATTCAATTAGGCCACAGGGTCACACTTTCATTCAACAAAAAGAATTTCTCCGGTAATTGCATTGGCATAGATCCCGAAAAAGGACTTGTTCTGCAGCTTGATTCAGGAGGTGTTAGAATGTTTGACGCCGCTCATACAACTATAATAAAAAATTTTGCTTTTGCACCATGCCAATCGTTAAGAAAATAGTTTTGTCTTTTTGCGCTGGCATACTTTTTCCCTGGGTGGGGTGTAAGGCTAACTGTATCGGTATTCTGATGAATATCTTCACCCGGTAAATCTACATGAATACCAAGATCAAACTGTCCTGGTGGTAAATAACATTCATCATAGTATCCTTGGTTTCTCATACCATCCCATTCAATTGTACCGGAAAGGCCTGTTATTGGAGTTGAATATGCTAAGTTATCCCATTCATCCGTCATGTAAACGAAACCTTCAGAATATGACCGGCCAGAGCTTAGAGTTAATTCATAATACAAATCCATACCTGTACCTGAACCAATCTCATCATATTGACCAGTAACATTTCCTGTCACAGCAAAAATCGTAATATTTTCGCCATCATCATAAGAGCCGGCTTGAGCATGGACAGTATATACTCATGGTACGGTAAAACCATCAGTGATAGTTATTTTATCATAACCGTCGCCGTAACAATATTCCGAATTTGACTCATAAAAATCCACGTCTTCCGGATCAACTCCTTCAGGAGTATCTGTAATTTCCCAGGTAGGTTCATATTCAGGAAAAAATGTATAATAATATGGATCGCCGTCATCGGGGTCGTAAGAATTACTTTCGAAAACCATTGTCTATTCCAAAACCGCGGCGGATGGATTATTTCCACGCCGCGGTTATAATGATTATTTGCTATTGATTCTTAAAATTATTCAGCTTTGTTGGGTTTCTTTTTCCGTAAAAACAAAACAAGACCTGCAATAACTATTCCATCAATAGCTACTCCTGTAATATGTAAAGCAAACTTATATAAAATTATATCGCAAAACTTTTTTCCATTTCCACCCCTAATACCTATCTAATTATTTGCCATTCTGTTTGTTCAGACGTCCATTTGCGACATAACTCAATATCTTCTTGTGTGTAATTTCGGCCTAATTTTTGTTTGACTGGGAAGTTTTTAAGACTCTTTGCTAAAATATCCATCACCCAATGACTATATGATTCACCAAAACGAGCAATAGGTGTAGTTGGAGGTAAATGTCCATCGCTATCAAGATATTTTTTTAGATATTCTATTGCCTCAGGCTGTCTAATATAAGCAATTTGAGGCAATACTCTCAGAACTCGCTCATTGGAATCTTTCACTGATTCAGCCAGTTCAATACATTCAACTATATCCTCTTTTATGCCTATGCGCGCTCTCGCAAGTTTCGCATACCAGCCCAAGATGTAATACCATGGAAAAACTATCCCATAAGGATCATTTATGTTTTTCTCAATCTCTTCTCTTGTTATTGATAATTCTTTCAGTCTTGTCAATTCTTCCTTCATATCGGCTACACCGCAAATTTTTATTAACTCTCCGCTTGGATATTTTTTAGCCAGAGCATTATGAAGCATTACCTTAGAACTTTTGTTAAAATCATCTTTTGTGAAAGTGAGCAACCCTTCATAAGCATTGTTTGCCTCAATTGAGTTTGGTTCAACCATAGTATTAACTAAACGATTCGCTACTTTCTGCCTGATTTCTTTGGAAGGATGTAATTTAGCTATTTTCATTTCATAAAATAGTGTTGTTCGACGCGGGGAGCTAGAAGTCTCCTTATCATAGTTGGCAAGTAATGTAAGTAATTTGTTTGGATCTGCATTTTTTATTTTTTCATCAAGAATCATTTCTTGTTTTACACCCATAATCTGATTAGGGTCCAATTCACCCTTGAAATCTTTTTTAATAAAAGATTCGATATCCATCTCTTCTTTTGCAAGCCCAATATGAAACGGTAACAAAAAAAATACCAATATGTTAAATATGTATATAATCTTTTTCATTTTATTTAACCTTCCTTTCATTTCTTAAAATATAAACACTAGTCCAAAAAACAAGTTAAAATTTATGGTACTTAGTCATTGAGTGCATTCCATTGATATAACCTTAGTTTATTATGGTCTGAACCATATGAATAATACATCAAATTATAATTATCAGTGCTAGGAGGATTTACCTTATCACCAATACTACCAACCATATGACCCAATTCATGAGCAGTGGGTTTACCAGCCGATTCTAAGGTTGGCGGATCTGGAGGAGTTTTCTGCATAGGCCACAAAAGAAAACCGCTATGATTGTTTAGCATAGATATACCACCAACACTAATGGGAAGATCTGAATTATTAACCATAAAAAGATAATAATTGTAACCTGGAACTGTACAAGTGGTTATTATATTATTCATCTCAGTGGTATAGTCGGTTATTGCATTTGCAACATTAAATTTGCCATCACCATTTAAATCAATAGTGATTAGACCATGAAGTATTATATCAACATTCCATTGTATGCAGGCTTGCTTATATGTTTCATTTAGATATGACTGAATTTCTGTATTCGTATAAGGGGCTGCAATCGAAGTCCATCCCTCTTGATTGACCACAATAATCGCAAGTTTATATGTTTTCGGATTATAAACAACAGTTATGCTGTCAGTTATGAGTTGCCCTGAAGTACTTCCATACCTTGCCTGGATATTGGAGTTGCCCACATCGACACCATGAACTGTAATTGTTTGTGACGCGGAACTTGCATGAGAAGGAGTCAATGTAACCTTGGATGTATCAGT
>CAYSHS010000134.1:8013-8356 GCA_964430845.1 uncultured Pirellulales bacterium
GATCTATAGTTGCTACGAAAGTATCGTCATGACCTTTTGCGACGGATTTAATAGTAAAATTATTGGATGCAAATGTATAGCCATCAAATCCATAATTCTGTGGACTTGATTCAGAAAATGTTACTTTAACAGGCTTAACATTAATAGACTTGCCGGCGTCATAAGAGCCGGCTTGTGCATGGACAGTATATTCTCCTGGTACTGCAATACCATCAGCGAAAGTTATTTTATCATGACCGCCGCCATCGCAATATCCCGAATTCGACATTTCCAAGTTCGAGTTTAGGTACTCAATATCAACTCCATCAGGAGCGTCTATAAAGTACCAGCTTGGTTTGCCTCG
>CAYSHS010000135.1:0-8327 GCA_964430845.1 uncultured Pirellulales bacterium
CCGAGCAAATAAGCACTACTACTACCACACCTATCGCTCAAGTAGCCGCCGGTGGTGCAGGCACACCCCTGGAAACAACAGGTTTTGCAAGTATCGGTGGAAGCGGCTTGAGAATCGGTGCCACAAGTGCTGATTTGGCTGCTTTTATTACAGCACTGGAGACAGTTACGGATACGACTCTTCTTGCAAATCCAAAAATTCTTGCTGTTAATAAGCAGCTCGGACAGGTTTATATTGGTACCAAGATAGGCTACGTCTCACAGACTACTCAGAACCAGACTTCGACAACTCAGCAGGTGCAATTCCTTGATACCGGTACGAAGCTTTCTTTTATTCCGTTTATTAGTGACGATGGCTATATAAGAATGACCATACATCCAAAGGACAGCTCAGGTACCTTAAAATCCAATTCAATTCCTGATGAGTCTTCTACAGAGCTGGCGACAAATATAATTGTCAAAGACGGACAGACTATCGTTATCGGCGGACTTTTCAGAGATGTAACTGTTACTACACGAAACCAGATTCCCCTGCTTGGTGATATACCTTTCCTCGGAGTCTTATTCAGGGGAACATCTGATTCGGTAACACGCCAGGAAGTGATTATTCTGCTTACTCCTCACATTATCGGTGAGCCTGAAGAAACGAACAGCGACGGGAGAGCAGATGATGTTAGTCGCAAGAGATTTGGCGCAAAAGAAGAGCTGCAATGGGTTGGCAGGTCAAGACTGGCAGAGGATAACTATGAAAAGGCGGCACAGCTTTATATCGAAGGTGACAGTAGAAATGCAATGAGGCATTTAGACGTTGCTCTTGAGCTTCGTCCTTCGTATATCGAGGCAATAAGACTTAAAGAGAGAATTATCGGCGAACAGAATCCGGATAAAGCGGATAACCTCGAACGCAAGGCTATTGATAAAGTAGAGCAGAATGAAGCTTCGAACTGGAAAAGAAGGTAATCGATCCGGGAAAACAGGTTAAAGATCGAGCTTTTATAAGTTTTGGAGTAATTGTTTTGAAACTTTCGGGAAATATATATATAGCTGCCACTATAATCGTGATATGCATTACAGTTATCTGTAACGCATCATATGGAACGGATTTCAATGCCAGGGAAGGAAGCAGGTTAAGTGAAGCCATGCAGGGAAGGAATCTTGTTGTGACAGCGTTATGTATTGCCGGGGCTTTGGGCGTGATTTTGACCGGCTGGCATATGTTAAGACTTGCCGGCGCGATCACGTCCATTGCCAGGCTCCTGGATAATAAAACAGTCATATCTTCAAATAACAGCTTATTATCGATGCTCAGGGTAAAGAAAATAAATGATTTGAGTATCGATATAAGACAGCGTCTTAATGACCGTGACGTTCTTGTTAACGAGTATGACAGGCAGATTGAAGAGCTGAAGATACAGTTGCAAATATCTCGAAAACGTGAAACTCATATCGAAGAGATTATATACAGTATTCATGATGCGGTCGTAGTTATCGACGAATTCGACAAGCTATTGATGGCAAATGAGCCTGCAGGTAAACTATTGAATTTTGATTATAAAAATTCACGCTGCAAACCAATCAGGGGGCTTATAAGCGCCGAACGGGACGAATTTCTGAAATTTTTGAGTCATACGAGAAAAAACAGGGGACAGGCGGCCAGAAAAGAAATCGAGATTATTGCCGATGGAAAGCCCAGAGTATTTGACTGTATTGTTTCATGTGTACATGACGACAATCAGCAGGTTTGCGGAGTAGTTGCCGTTTTACATGATATCACCCGTGAAAAAGAGATATCGAATATGAAAAATGATTTTATAAGTCATGTCTCGCACGAGCTTAAAACGCCGCTTGCTTCAATCACCGCTTATTCCGAGATGCTCGCTGATGATGAGGCCGGTGACGAGGAAACAAGGAAAGAGTTTTACTCGGTAATCCAGAATCAGGCACAGAGATTAAATCGCCTGATCGAAGATATACTGAACACTTCACGCATAGAATCAGGATTGATTAAAATAAATAAGGAAAATGTCAGCCTGACAATATTAATTGAAGAGCAATTGAAGATGATTAAAAGCTATGCCGATGAAAAGAATATCAAAATCATCGGGCAAAAACCAATCGTATTCGACCAGGTTTACGTGGACAGGGACATGATTTCACAGGTTATAGTAAATTTGTTAAGTAATGCGGTAAAGTACACAAAACAGGGAGGCTCGATAAATATAGTAACCGAAGTTGACGAAGCTGCATCCATGATACGAGTCTCGGTTACAGATACTGGTGTTGGCATTCCCGAAGATGAGATTGCACATGTATTCGACAAGTATTATCGTGTCGGGGCAAATAACAAGCAGGCGAAAGGCACGGGGCTTGGCCTTAATCTTGTAAAACAAATAGTTGAAAAAGTTCATAATGGACGGGTGTTCGTTAAAAGCCGTGTCGGAACGGGAAGCACTTTCGGATTTGAGCTTCCTTTGGCGATGAAAGAAACCCCGGCCACTGTGTGAGAAAACACGATTTATAACACGCAGTAATAGAAGTCATATTTTTTAGGTGGAGGATAAACAATGGAACAAAAAAAAGTATTGGTCGTGGATGATGAGATACACATTGTTCATGTCGTAGCGATAAAACTCAAAAATAACGGTTATGAGGTTATCTCGGCAAATAACGGCTTAGAGGCTTACGAGCTTGCCTGCGATGTGAAGCCGGATATTATTGTTACTGACTTTCAGATGCCGGTAATGACAGGCATGGAGCTTGTTGAAAAACTTCGTGAGAACGAGCAAACAAAGGAAATTCCTGTTATCATGCTGACTGCAAGAAGTTTTGCCATCTCGAAAGAGCAGCAGGATAAGCTCAGGATTGCGGATTGTCTCAGCAAGCCGTTCAGCCCGCGGGAATTACTGATAAATATCGAAGATATTTTGTACCAGAATGAATTGGTCGCCGAAACCGGGTAAAATTACCTGATACGCGGATTTGAAGAAACAAACATTGATGAATTTATGCCATGCTGACAATCTCTACAAAAAATATCGAACAATCGCAACTGCATGAATTACAAAAATTCGGCAGCAGGATAAAAAGGTACGGAGTTAATTTCGCAGTTTCCGACACGCAGGGAAATCTTGTCGTATTTTGTGAGAACGGGAATTTCAACAGCAGCCGGGAGCAGTTAGCCAAGTTAGGTATGCAGGTTTTAAATCTGCATAATGGGAAAGAGGAATCCTGCAAAACAAATGAAGATGTAAAACATTTTTACGGTACTAATCATGTCCTGGCAGTTATTCTGGAGTCGTACTGTTCAGAATATGCCCCCCCTGAAGCGGTTGGAGCGGCGATGATTGATTTAGGGGAAGTATCGTCCATCCGGGAGCTTAATGATGCCGAAAATAACCATTTCGAAGAGATGCTTATTCTTTTAGCCGATAATTTTACAATCCGCTCGAAAGCATGGGAGCAGATAGAAATGGTCAGCACTGAATTGGCCAGAGTCTACGAAGAACTGGTGCTCCTTCACAAAATAAGCACAAATATGCGGGTCACCGAAGCGGACTCGAACTTTTTGCAAATGGCCTGTGACAGCCTTACTGAAATCGTTTACGTGGAAGGTATCGCGATTTTGCTGGAAAAGTCTATTGATAACGAGCAGCATTTCGTTATAGCCGCTGGTTCAGGTTTAATAGATATTGACGAGCAGATGTCTGAGATTCTTTATAGCAGATTGACAGATGAAATAAACAGCGGCAAGGAAGCACTGCTTGACAGCGAAGTTGATTCGCCTTTCAAATATAGCTGGCCGGGATATATAAACAATCTGATTGCCGTACCTTTATGCGGAAAAGACAAGGGGGAGTCCGGTTTTACCAGCAGAACGTTAAATGACAACTATATCATAGGATATATGGTTGCGACAAACAGGATAGGCAAGCAGGATTTCGACAGCACTGACGTAAAATTATTCAATTCAGTCGCAAGCGGCTGTGCCGTATTTATTGAAAACCGCAGGCTGTTCAAGGATATCAAGGAATTATTTATCGGCTCACTTAAAGCATTGACGAGCAGTATCGATGCAAAGGACAATTATACGCATGGCCACTCGTCGAGGGTCGCATTCATTTCCCGCTGGATTGCCGAGAGATTGTCCGAAAAAGAGCAGTTGGAAGAAGAACATCTGCATAAAGTTTATTTGGCGGGACTGCTGCATGATATTGGTAAGATAGGTATTGACGAGGCTCTTTTGCGAAAAAATGGCAAATTAACACCGGAAGAATTCGCGAGAATAAAAATGCACCCTGCGATAGGCGCAGGCATTTTACGTGAAATTAAGCAGATGCGGGATATTGTTCCAGGAGTATTATGTCACCACGAACGTGTTGACGGCAAAGGTTACCCGAACGGATTATCAGGAGACCAGTTCCCGCTAACGGGAAAAATAGTTGGTTTGGCCGACAGTTTTGATGCAATGACCTCGAAAAGAACTTATAGAGATGCAATGTCTGTGGAACAGGCGCTCGCTGAAATTGAAAAAGGACTCGGGACCCAGTTCGATGAGAAAATCGGCAGGGTTTTTCTTGAAAGTGACGTTTATCGTTTGTGGGAAATCATCAGGGATGGAGGCAGCGAGATTTATCGAAGCAGCGCTTCGGCGGAGTATGGAACCGCTGCTGTGGGGATGCTGATAAAATGAAAGTGAAAATACAGGATTATAACGATGTTACAGTTGTCGAGCTGCAGGGCGAGCTTGACGGCGATGCAGCAGGATTATTCGAGAGAACCATAGCGGATCTTATTGCTCAAAACAAAACAAAGATTGTGCTCGACATGAGCGGCGTGGGATTCATTGACAGCCTGGGACTTGAAGTTATGCTATGGGCACGTGATTATTGTAACCAGAACAAAAGAGAGCTTAGATTGGCAGGTCTTGATGAAAACTGCGAGAGAATCATGGAAATAACCAGGCTCGATAATGAATTCGATCATTACGTCGAGCTTGCCGAAGCAGTCAAGAGCTTTGCATAATTATTTTTTATAATCTTAATCTGAAATAAAAAACAAGAAAGAACTATGAACCAGATAGCGGTTGAAAACAAAATGCAGCTTGGACAGCTATTGCTCGCACGCGAGATTGTGACACAGGAACAAATAGACTCTGCACTGTCCGAACAGAAGGAAAAGGGACATCGCAAGCTGCTCGGTGAGCTTCTCGTGGAAAAGGGCTACTGCACGGAAAATCAGATAGCATCCGCCCTGGCACAGGGGTACGGAGTCCCTTATGCACAGGTAGGTCCGAAAATTTGCGATCCCAAAACGCTTGAAATATTGCCGAGAGAATTCCTCGAAGAGCATATAGTCCTGCCGTTATTCAGGGTTCACAATACACTCACAGTAGCAATAAACGAGCCTACAAACGTGTTTTTAATTGATGAAATTGAACGAATAAGCGGATGCAAGGTACAAATAGTCTGCTCTACTACGAAAGACATTAAAGCAACCTTACAGACATATTTACCTTCGGAAAATGTTTTTGTAATCGATGACATAATCGATGACGAAGGTCTGGATGACTTTACTCTCATTGAGAATATCACGCAGGATATCAGCAATCTTGAAGAAATTGCAGGTCAGTCGCCGGTCGTAAAGCTGGTAAACTACCTGCTTTACAATGCTGTCAGGGAAAATGCAAGCGATATTCATATAGAGCCTGACGATAAGAAACTGCGTGTTCGTTATCGAGTTGACGGAAAATTGTACGAAAAGATGCGCCCGCCTTACCAGATGCACTCAGCGATTGTCTCACGTATCAAGATTATGGCAGAGCTTGATATTGCTCAGCGGCGTTTGCCCCAGGACGGCGGTATCCATGTATTAATGGAAGGAAGACCCATCGACCTCCGTGTATCGGTCATGCCGGGCAATTTCGGTGAGAAAGTGGTTATAAGGGTAATCGACCCTCACAAGATGCTTTTCAGTCTTGAGTCACTCGGTTTTAATTATAATAATCTTCAACTGTTCAGGAAGGTAATACAGGCTCCGAACGGGATCGTATTAGTAACGGGACCGACCGGCTCAGGGAAAAATACGACCCTTTATGCAGCCCTGTCGGAATTAAATAATGAGGATGTAAATATCTGCACAGTGGAAGACCCTGTCGAATGTAATATCTCCGGTATCAACCAATTCCAGGTGAACCAGGCGGCAGGATTTGGGTTTTCTACTGCTTTACGAAGCTTGTTAAGGCAGGACCCTGATATTATCATGGTAGGCGAAATTCGCGATGATGCGACTGCTAACATCGCGGTACAGGCAGCTCTTACCGGTCACCTGGTGCTCTCAACACTGCACACAAATGATGCGCCTGGAGCGATAACAAGATTAGTGGACCTGGGTGTAGCTCCATATCTTGTCAGCGCTTCACTTATAGCTGTTTTGGCGCAGCGCCTGGTAAGGAAAATATGCTCTAACTGCAAGACAGAATACGAGCCGCCCGTCAGTATAAGGAAAGTTGCCGAGAAGAACGGAGAAAAAATTCAGAAGTTCTATCGAGGTGTCGGCTGCAAAAAGTGCAGAAATACCGGACATACAGGGAGAATTGCCATTCACGAGCTGTTTGCTCCAAACGAAGAAATTCTTGAAATGATAACAGATGGTGCCAGTTTAAAAAAGCTGAGAACAAAGGCGCTGCAAAATGGAATGGTTTCCCTGGAGCTGGATGGTATAGAAAAAGTTCAGGCTGGAATTATTTCAGTCGAGGAAGTGCTGAGAACTACACAATTAGAGATTTAATATGAATTGGAATTCCTGATTTTATTGTGTAAGGATAAAGATATGACTGCTTCAACAACAAAGACTGCTCAACCCGGTAATTATTCGTACCAGGAAAAAAAATCTCTTGATGCTAATAATAGCCGGGAACAAGAGAAAAATAATCCTGAAACACATATGAATGATGAATTAGCTCCAAATTCAAATCTAAATTTTCGTCCTTCTGATACCTTGCTGCAGGCTTCCGAGCATGTAGGTGCTCAATTGTACAGGGCAAAGGTGAATTCAGCCGAGCTTATACTCTTTACGACACAATTGTCTGTAATGCTCGATAGCGGCGTAGTGCTCAGTGATGCTCTCGATGCTATTGCCGAACAGGGTGAAAATGGAATATTAAAAACAATAATTATGGATATTGCCAAAAGAGTTAAAGGTGGAGAGAACTTTTCAAAAGCTTTGGCTGAGTATCCGAGAGTTTTCAATTCGATGTTTATCAGTATGGTAAAAGCATCAGAAGCATCCGGTCAAATGTCCGAGATGCTTAACGTGTTAAGCGGCTATCTCAGCTTCGAGGCTGAAACCCGCAAACGTATCAAAGGCGCGCTGACATATCCTTTCATTATGGCGCTGATGGCTGTAGCTGCTACAGGGACACTGATGTTTTTTGTCTTGCCGAGATTCATGGGCATTTACGAGGCTAAAGGTGCTTCATTACCAAAAATCACCCAAATATTAGTGAACTTTAGCAAGATACTCGGCAACTTTGAGATTATGACGGTTATTGTTACTACTCTGATATTAATTTCAACGGGTTTATACTACTGGACCAAGACAGTAACCGGCAGGAGAGTTATAGACCTGCTGAAAATACGAACGCCTGTTGTAGGAACGATGTTTGTTGATACGGTAGTTACTCGAAGCATGAGAATTATGGCAACAATGATAAATACAGGGGTCAATCTGCTGGACTCCATAGAAGTTATGCACGGGGCATGTGACAACTACTATTTTCAGCGTCTTTGGATAGGTGTTGACGAAAAAATCAGGGATGGATACCAGTTGTCTGAGTCGATATTAATTTCACACGGAAGTGAGCTGATTGCACCCGGCATTATCCAGATGCTTCGAGCAGGTGAAAAAAGCGGCAAACTTGGAGAGGTATGTGATAAGGTGTCTGTTTTTTACGAGAAAAAACTCGATGCATCTATCCGGAATGTTATGGCCTTAATCGAGCCTGTAATGATAACAATTTTGGGTAGTATTATCGGTACGATTGCCATTGCATTGCTTCTGCCGGTATTTAGAATATCAACTGTAATTGCACATTAGTCAAACAGGCTTGATTTTCATAGTCACAAATTCTCATACCACCATGTAAGCCTCCTTGGAAACCAGGCATTTTACTGCGAAATAGTTCATATATCCGATTCCTGTTTGTCAAGTCCGTCTTTTCTTCGGCCTGTGTTTTCACTCATCACGACCTAAAGGGAACTTGTGCCCTGCGAGCTTCACGCCATAACCGGCGCATAAAACAGGGCCTATACCGAAAATAATCAGTATAGG
>CAYSHS010000136.1:0-8216 GCA_964430845.1 uncultured Pirellulales bacterium
TAGTTACTAACGTGTTAATCCAGTACTACAATCCGAGTCTAAAAACATTACCGTGTTAATCCTGTGTAAATCCGTGTCTAAAGAAACCGTGTCAATCCGTGTCATAACCAAACACCCGGCGTTTGACTTTTACAGATTGTCCAAAATTTATTAATAGGCCCACATGCAATCCTGTAGCCTTCAGATAATTTACCAACTGCACCTCGTGGGCAGGCATAAGGTCGCTTCCGGCCTTAACTTCTACAATAATTTTATCGTCAACCACTATATCAGTAAAATAGTCGCCAATAATTTGCCCGTGATAAGAGACATTAAGTGGAACTTCTGAATCACATTTTACACCATTTTCACGCAATTCTATCTCAAGAGCTTTTTTATAGAGTTTTTCGACAAAACCCTGCCCAAGCTCTTTATGTACTGCGTAGGCCGCTGCAATAATTTTTTCTGATAATTCCTTATGCTTCAACATTTTTCTGCTCAACTTTTAACAGTGTTAATCCAGTGTTAATCCGTGTCTAAAAAAGCAGTGTTAATCTGTGTCCAATTTTTTTATAAGCCTCTTCTTCTTTTCTTTCTCAACAGGGCGGTGGCGGTGGCGGCTATGGCCTGGCCTGCACCGATTTCACCCAATCCTTCGTTGGTTTTGGCTTTTACGTTAACCGCTGTGAAATCAATTCCCAGAAGGCCTGCGATAACTCTTTTCATCTGTCCCTTGGCGGCACCAAGTCTTGGCATTTCCGCGTGAATAATCAAATCGACATTTATTACTTCCCAGCGTTTTTCTTCGAGCTTGTCCTTAACAAGTAACAATAATTCCTTGCTGTCGGCGTTTTTCCACCTGGCATCGGTATCGGGAAACAATGCCCCGATGTCCCCCATACCTGAAGCTCCGAGCAATGCGTCTATTACCGCGTGCAAACCCACGTCACCGTCACTATGGCCGAGCAATCCGAGCGGAAAAGGTATATAAATTCCGCAGAGCATCAGCTTCCTGTTCTCGACCAGCCTGTGGATGTCCGTGCCTATCCCGATTCGGTAATCAGGTTCGTTTTCCTCTGGTATCACAATATCCCCTTTGTGCTTGGTACATCAGTTCCGCGAATTTCAATTGCAGTTCCCAAAGCCATACCAAGCCCTTTGAAAATCGCCTCGGCTATATGATGACTATTCGTGCCATAAGGTACGTTTATATGCAGGTTGAACCTGCCGTTATTTGCGAAACTGCGCAGCATTTCCTCAAGGCATTCGACATCGAAATCCCCGATTTTGTCGGTCCTGTAATCTACATTATAAACGCAGGCGGCTCTGCCTGATAAATCGACAGAAACATTTGCAAGTGCATCCTCCATAGGTACCGAGCTGTAACCATACCTTGCTATGCCTTTTTTGTCGCCGAGAGCTTTGAGCAAAGCTTCCCCGAGACATATTGCAATATCTTCAACAGTATGATGTGCATCAACTTCAAGGTCGCCTTTTGCCTTTACAACCAAATCGATTCCGCTGTGCTTGCTCAAATGTGTAAGCATGTGGTCGAGAAAACCGACACCTGTATCTATTTCGTATTTCCCAACTCCGTCCAGGTTCAGTTCAAGACTTATATCGGTTTCTTTTGTCTTTCTGTCAATCTTAGCGGTTCTTTCATCCATAACAATACCCTTTATAATTGTCCTTCTAATTCGTTTAGGAGGACTCAACAGCAAGAATTTCATTCATAGCTGCTATTAATTTATCGTCCTGTTCAGGTTTTCCAATTGAAATTCTCAATTTATCTTCCAGCCCCTGATACGGGAAATATCTCACGTAAATATTTCTTCTTGCAAGCTCCTGATGAATTTTCTCAGCAGTCCCGTTTTTATACTGTGCCAGAATGAAATTTGCAAAACTCTGCGGAACTTCAAAACCAAGGCTTTTTAACTGCTCCGTGAGCCGTGTTCTTTCGGATTTTATTTTTTCGATATTTTCCTTGAAATATTCCTGGTCTTTTATCGCGGCTGTTGCAAGAGCAATAGAAATAGAATCAACATTATAAGAATCTTTAACCTTTATCAAACCGTCTATCAATTCAGACTGTGCAATAGCATAACCAAACCTCACGCCTGCCAGTGAATAGCCCTTGCTCATTGACCGAACAATAATAACATTATCGAATTCTTTAACCAGTGATATGCAATTTTTTTCAGCATAATCGACATAAGCCTCGTCGATTAGCAATACGCCGGTAATTTCATCAGCCAATGAAGCAAGCTCTTCTACACTTATGAAACTCCCCGACGGAGCGTTCGGATTGCATACAATAGTCAAAGCCGCGCTGGTAGCCGCCAGCCTGGAAGGCAAATTAAATTCCTCATCAAAAGGAATCTCAATCACCTGACAATTCTGGATTTTGGCAAGGACAGGGTAAAGCGTATAAGTCGGAACAGGATAAACAACAGACCTGCCTTCATCGCAAAAAGCCCTGAAAGCAAGGTTCAACAGGTCATCGCCGCCATTGCTGCACATAATATTTTCAACAGATACCCCATTTAGCTGAGCCGCAGCCTTGCGAAACTGATTCCCGAGAGGGTCAGGATAACGCCTGATTTGTTCGGCTGTGATTTTGCCTAATGCTTCCATCACCTTCGGCGAAGGCGGAAACGGATTTTCATTTGTGTTCAGCTTCACCACATCCACCTGTATCGGCTGAAAACCCGGCTCATAACCTTTCAATTTCTCAATATTATCACGAAAATAACCCATAATTGCCTCGTCGTGCGTATTGCGTGATGCGTATTGAGTTATAAAAAAAAAGTAATCAAAACGCAATACGATATACTCAATACGCGATACGACACAATTATAAAGGTTTTTGCCCAAAGTGAAAGAGAAGATTTTGCGATTTATTAATTGATTATCCTTTTATAAGTGAATATTATAATAATAGCTTGAATATTAAACAAGATGATGAAACAGGATACAATAAATGATACCAATAAATTTAGGAGTCGAAGCCAAAAGAATCGCTGATTTCTGCCAAAAGTGGAAGATAAGCAGATTATCCGCTTTTGGTTCCATCTTGCGGGGAGAGCTTCAGCCGGATAGTGATATAGACTTGCTCGTAACGTTCAGCAATGACGCCGACTGGACAATGTTTGACCATTTTATTATGGAGGACGAACTATCACATATGCTCAACCGTGAGGTCGATCTTGTGAATATCAAAGCATTAGAAGAAAATCAAAATCCTATTTACAAACAGGAAATTCTTAATTCCGCGAGGCAAATCTATGCAGCGTGACATAACACTTCTACTGGACATGTTTAGAGCGGTTAGCAGGATTGTTGAATTCAAGGATGAAATGGACTTTGAGCAGTTTCGCTTGGATTCCAAAACGCAATCAGCATTGATACACCAATTTCTACTCATAGGCGAGGTTGCGAAGCTTATTTCAGAAGATTTTAGGAAAGAAAATCCTTCAATTCCATGGTCAGCTATGGCTCGTATGCGTGATAAACTCATTCACCATTACCGCGGAGTAGATTTACAAGAAATCTGGAAAGCTGCAGAAATCGAGATTCCAAAACTGCTTTCATTTCTGGAGAATAACTTGCCAGAAAAATCGCAATAAAAGGAGATGCGTTAGTATATGAAGTGTAACATGTTCACTTCGATTTTCAGCGTGGTTTAAATATATTTTATCGAGTAAAATGCCTTTTTCTTATGATAGAATTATACAATGTCAAAAAAGGAAATGAGTTGCTTTTTGAGGAATCGAAAATGAATAAATGGATAATAACACGAAGGGAATTTTTGAAATATTCTGCGGTTGCAGGTGTTTCTGCGTCTTCACTTACCGGCTGTCAGCAACTTGCCAGGCTGAAAACGAATCTGCGTTTCGGGATAGTTACAGATTCACACTATGCCGATGCAGATATGCGGGATAATCGGTACTATCGCGAATCCAAGGGTAAAATGACTGAGTGCGTCGATTTGATGAACGAGCAGAAAGTCGATTTCCTGGTAGAGCTTGGAGATCTCAAAGACCAGGACGAACCGGCGGTCGAAGAAAGAACCATATCGTACCTTCGGACAATTGAACAAGTATTTCAGAAATTCGATGGTCCGAAATATCACGTGCTCGGCAATCACGATGTCGATAGCCTTTCCAAAGAGCAGTTCATGGAAAATATCACGAATACGAAAATAAAAACAAAGTCAACATACTACAGTTTCGACTGCAAAGGCATCCATTTTATCGTACTCGATGCGAATTTCCTCAAAGACGAAACTCCATACGACCACGGCAATTTCGTCTGGAACAATACTATTATACCGCAAAGCGAACTGGACTGGCTCGCGCAGGACCTCAACGAAACAAAACTGCCTACAATAGTATTCTGCCATCAGCAGCTTGGAGGCAATACCGGCACATGTACTCAAAACGCACAGGATGTTAGAGATATTTTGCAGAAATCAGGAAAGGTTCTCGCTTCTTTCAACGGTCACGAGCATAACGGCGGCTATAAATTTGTAGAAGGAATTCATTATTATACATTAAAAGCGGTTGTTGTCGGTTCCGGCCAGGAAAACAATGCTTACGCTATTGTCGAGGTCTTACCCGACAAAAATATAATAGTTACAGGTTATCGCAAAGCAGAAAGCAGAAATTTTTCACAAGCCTGACATTTTTTTCTTCGCAGTTTCAATTGCTTTCTTGCAATTCCAACTCTGGCGGATATAACTATATTTTTATAGTTATCAAAGTTTATCTATGATCGACTTTCCAGTTGTATTACTCTGTAAAGAAAGGCTTTTTTATGATTATATCGTTTTTTCGTCGCTCGAAACTATGGGCGATTGAAGAAAATTCATGGCTCAGAATCCTGCGTCAGAAAATATCCACAGATATTCAAAAAGTTGAAATAGAAAGAAGATTTCTCGTCGATTCAGCCCGCGAACTAACAAGCAACGAGCATGATAAGCTCAAATGGCTGCTCAAAGAAACTTTCGAGCCGGGATCATTCGATGAAAAATCCATGCTCAGGGATACGGTAATAGAAGTCGGCCCCAGATTAGCAATCGTTACGCCGTTCAGTACAAACGCGGTTTCTATCTGTTCAGCATGCGGCCTGGACTCTATTAAAAGAATCGAGGAAACAAGAAGATTTTCCATCCAGATGGAAAACAATTCTACTGTCTCGAAAGAACAGATTGATAAAATATATGCGCTGGTTCACGACAGAATGACGGAAATGCCATATCTGGAAGTTCCTTCAACCTTCGAGCATGATGTACAGCCGGAACCCGTCAGGTTAATCAACCTGCTGGAAAACGGTATAAAAGTACTCAAACAAGCCAACGAAACTCTCGGACTTGCTCTCGATAAACAGATGCGAGAATATGTTTATAACCATTACAGCAAAATCGGCCGCAATCCAACTGACGTTGAATTATTCATGTTCGGCCAGCTTAATTCTGAACATTGCCGTCACCACTTGTTTAATGGCAATTTTGTAATTGATGGCAAAAAACACAAAAACAGCTTATTCGATTTAGTAAAAGCAACAACAAAAGCCAATCGCGGAAATATTGAAGTAGCTTATAAAGATAACGCGGCTGTTACTTTAGGTAAACTTCTTACAATGTTCATTCCATCCGATCCGATTAATCCATCATCCTTTGTAGCGAAAAAAGTTAAGATTAGCGACACATTCAAAGTCGAAACTCATAACCACCCTACTACAGTCAGCGCCGACCCAGGAGCCGGAACCGGACTTGGCGGTAATATTCGTGACATTCAGGGTGTAGGACGCGGTGGAACAGTTCAGAGCGCACTGGCGATTTATAACGTAGCGAATCTCCTTATCAACGGTTACGAATTACCGTGGGAAAAAGAATACGCACCGCATCCATCGAGATTCCAGACGCCGCTCGAAATTATTATCGAAGCATCGAACGGTGCAAGCGATTACGGCAACAAGTTCGGCGTGCCGCTCACGACAGGTTCATGTACTTCATTTGAATTGATAAACGCGGACAAGGAACATTACGGCTGGAAGAAAACCTGTATGGTCGCCGGAAACTGGGGGATTATAAATGAATCTCATGCACAGAAAAACGAAATCAAAAAAGGTCACCTTATAGTTCAGATTGGCGGCGATAGATACCCAATCGGTCTCGGCGGCGGCTCAGGCTCAAGTAAAGACGCGGGCGGACAGGAAGCGGACCTCGATTTCGATTCGGTACAAAGATCGAATCCGGAAATGGAAAACCGCAACGAATCCGTTATTCGCGCTTGTTCGGAACTTGGCAGCAAATCACCAATCGTAAGTATGACAGATTTGGGCGCGGGCGGTGAATGTGTTGCTCTGCCGGAAATCGTTGATCCTTACGGTGCAAAATATGAATTGAGAAATATTCCCTGCGGCGACAAAACCATGAGCGTCCTCGTGTACTGGTGCAACGAATCGCAGGAAAGTATTGTAATGATTATCAAAGAGAAATCACGCGAGGTTCTCGAACAAATCTGCAAGAGAAATCGCTGCCCGATGTACATCATCGGAACAGTTTCCGACGACGGCAGACTGATTCTCACAGATAAACAAGCTCCCGAAGGCGCACCAAGAGAACAGAAAGTTCCTATCGATTTGGATATGGAATTTTTGCTTGCGAATCTGCCGGAAATGACAATCGATTGCAAAACAAAACAACGCAAATTAAAAGCTCTGAAATTACCGAAGAAATTATCCGTTTCCGATGCACTCGAAAGAGTTCTTCGCTTACTCAAGGTTGGCTCGAAACATTTCCTCACAAGAAAAGTTGACCGCTCTGTTGGCGGCTTAAGCGCATTGCAGCAAACAGTCGGTGCCTGCCAGCTTACAATCGCCGATTGTGCCGTAACCGCAAGGAGTTTCTTCGAAACTACCGGTATCGCAACCGCAATTGGTGAGCAACCGGTAAAAGGTCTCGTCGAAACACAAGCCGGCGGAAAAATGAGCCTTGCCGAAGCTCTTACAAATCTTGTCTGGGCGCCGATAGAAGATTTTTCTTCCATTAATTTTTCCGCAACATGGCAATGGCCATGCAAACAGCCGGGAGAAGATGAACGTCTTTACAGAACAGTCCAGGCAACTACAAAATTGTGCAAAGACCTCGGCCTGAGAATCCCGGTTGGAAAAGATTCCGTTTCCATGACGGCGTGGACAGAACTTAACGGCAAGAAGCATCCAATCAAGTCACCCGGTTCGGTACAGATAGTAAGTTTCGCACCGTGTTCGGACATAACAAAAGTTATCACTCCTGATATAAAGAAACCCGGCGAAAGCATTCTGGTCATGCTCGACCTTTCAGGCGGTAATAAACGACTTGGCGGTTCAGCTCTCGCCCAGGTTTATGAACAACTTGGAAATGAAACGCCGGACGTTCATTCGGCCAAACTATTGAAAAATGGCTTCGAAGCGGTACAAACATTAATAAAAGACGGCCTTATCCTTGCAGGTCACGATATTTCCGAAGGCGGACTCGTGACATGTTTACTCGAAATGGCATTTGCAGGAAACTGCGGCTTACAAATCGATGCAACTAAAATCTCAAAGGACGTACTCGCAGCACTCTTTGCGGAAGAATTATCATTGGTATTTGAAATTAACGAATCCGCTAATGGCGGACTGAAAGATGTCGAAAAGAGTATTAAGAAATTCGGATTCAAGTTAGATAAAAATGCTTTCGTTCTTGGCAAAACAACGAAAGAACAGGAAATAGTGTTTACACACAAAAATAAAACAATACTTTCCGCTGATATGAAAAAATTGCGTGACATTTGGCAGGAAACTTCATTCGAGTTGGACAAGTTACAGGCGAATCCTGATTGCGTCGAAAAAGAAAGAAAAGTCAATTACGATAGAAAAGGATTGAACTTCAATCTTTCATTCGAGCCGACACAAACTCCGAAGAAATTATTAAATGCAAAATCAAAACCAAAAATCGCAATCCTTCGCGAAGCAGGTACAAACGGCGCACGTGAAATGGCCGGAGCTTTTTATTCCGCAGGTTTCGAGACATGGGATGTCACTATGGCGGATATCGCGGAAGGAAGAATTAAACTGAAAGACTTCAGGGGAATCGCGTTCTCAGGTGGATTCAGTTTTGCCGATACTCTCGATGCGGGTAAAGGCTGGGCCGGAGTAATCCAGTTCAATGACACGATACGAAAAGAATTCGATAACTTTATCGAACGTAA